>JAKAJW010000158.1 GCA_021813645.1 Pseudomonadota bacterium
GTTCTCCCAGGGCATCACCGCCTGGATGACCTCGTGCAGGGCGCGCAGGTTCGTCGTCAGGCTCACCGCGACCCGACGCCAGATGAGCGGTTCGAGATGGGCAAGCTCGATGCGGAGACGAGCGATCTGGTCGGTCATCGGGGACTTCTCCGGGGCGTCCGACTCGAGGATGGAGGCAGGTTCGCATGGCGACAATCACCGAGCTCCGCGCCCGCCGCGAGGCGCTGGCCGCGCAGCGGTCCTCGGGCGTGGCGCGGGTCAGCTACGATGGCAAGTCGGTGGACTACCGCAGCCTTGCCGAGATCGACCAGGCGCTCGATGCGCTGGATCGCGAGATCGCCGCGGCCGAGGGACGCCGGATCGTCCGGCAGGTGCGCGTGACAACGGCGAAGGGGCTCTGAGCGATGGGCTTCTTCGATCGCTTCCGCCGCCAGAGCACCGGCGGCCCTGCTGCCGTTCGCGCCCGTCTCGAGGGCGCCATGGCGAAGCGCCGACTGCGCGGCTGGAACCCGCCCTTGGAGAACATCAACGCGCTGGTCGCCTCGGGCGGCCCGCGGCTGCTGGCGCGGTCCCGCGAGCTGGTGGTGACCAATGGCTATGCCGCGAATGCCTGCGAAGCCTTCGCCGCGAACCTCGTCGGCGACGGGATCAAGCCCTCGTCGCTGATCGGGGACGCCGACTTGCGCGACCGGGTCCAGCGGCTCTGGCTTGCCTGGACGGACGAGGCCGATGCGGATGGGCTGACCGACTTCTACGGCCTGCAGGCCATGGTCGCCCGCGAGATGTTCGTCGCGGGCGAGTGCTTCGTCCGGCTGCGCCCGCGCCGGGCGGAGGACGGGCTGCTGGTGCCGCTGCAACTCCAGCTTCTCCAGTCCGAGATGCTGCCATTCGAGAAGACCGAGACCGCGGCCAACGGCAACCGCATCCGCTGCGGGATCGAGTTCGACGGGATCGGGCGGCGGGTGGCCTACCACTTCCGCCGCCGCCATCCGGGCGACAGCACCGATCGGAGCGCGGTGATCCCGGAGACGGTGCGCGTGCCGGCGACAGACGTGCTCCACGTCTACCGCCCCATCGATGCCGGACAGATCCGGGGCCTGCCGCATATCGCGCCCGCGATGGTGCGGCTGTTCCTGCTCGACCAATACGATGACGCCGAACTTGATCGGAAGAAGACCGCGGCGATGTTCGCGGGCTTCATCACCAAGACCGCGCCGGAAGAGCCGATGATGGGCGAGGCGCAGGCGGATCTCGACGGCGCTGCCATTGCGAGCCTCGAGCCCGGCACGATGCAGGTGCTGCTGCCGGGCGAGGACGTGAAGTTCTCGTCTCCGGCCGATGTCGGTGGCGGCTACGAGGCGTTCCAGTATCGGACGCTCCTCTCGGTCGCGGCCTCGCTGGGGCTGCCCTATCACCTCGTGACCGGCGATGTCCGGCAGGCGAACTACTCGAGCTTGCGTGCGGAGCTCGTCGAGTTCCGCCGCCGCATCGGCCAGTTGCAGCACGGGGTGCTCGCGCATCAGCTCTGTCGCCCGGTGTGGCAACGCTGGCAGGAGACCGCGGTGCTGTCGGGTGCGCTCGATGCCAATCCGGGCGCGATGCGGCCGGTGCAATGGATCCCTCCACGCTGGGACTGGGTCGATCCCTTGAAGGACATCCAGGCGCAGGTGCTGGCGATGGAGGCCGGCATCACCTCGCGGCGCAAGGTGGTCGAGGCGACCGGCTACGACATCGAGGAAGTCGACCGCGACAACGCCGCCGACGCCGCCCGCGCCGCGGCGATGGGGCTCAGCTATCGCACCAGCCCCGGTGAGACCCAGGGCGCGCGCGCCACGCCGACGGCGGTGCCCGATCCGGGTACGGCCCCCGCCGACCCGAACGCCGATCCGAATGCCGACCCGTCGGCGGCCTGACAGGAAAGGACAATCCATGCCGACCTGGTATGACATCCGCGCCCGCGCCGCGGGGGCGGAAGTGGCGATCTATGACGAGATCGGGGCCTATGGCGTTACCGCGAAGGGTTTTCTGGCCGAACTCGGGGCGCTGCCCACGGGCACGCCGGTCGATCTGCGGCTCAACAGCCCGGGCGGATCGGTCTTCGACGCGGTCGCGATCCACAACGCGCTGAAGCGGCATGACGGGCCCGTCACGGTCTGGATCGACGGCATCGCCGCCTCGGCCGCCTCCTATGTGGCGATGGCGGGTGACGAGATCGTCATGCCCGAGAACGCCTTCCTGATGATCCACGATCCGGCCGGTCTTGTGATGGGCACGGCTGAGGACATGCGCGCCATGGCCGAGGCGCTCGACAAGGTGAAGGGCAGCCTCGTCGGGGGCTACGCGGCGAAGTCCGGCCGGGCGCCGGAGGAGGTCTCCGCGCTCATGGCCGCCGAGACCTGGTTCGACGCCGCGGACGCCGTAGCGCAGGGCTTCGCCGACCGGATCGCCGACCCCGTCCGCATTGCCGCAACCTTCGACATCGCCCGCTTCCGCAACGCGCCGCCGGTGCTGGCCGAGGCGGTTGCAGCGGACCCGGCCCCGGCCGAGACGACCGAAGGCCTGAATGCCGAGCGGGGCGAGGACAGCGATGACGTCGCCGCCGCCGATCCGGTCGCGGATGCCGATGGCGAGCAGACCATCGCGCCCGACACCCCGAAGTCGTCCGCCCAAACCCCACCTCCGAGCGGCGCACCGCCGGATCCCGCCGCGATCCGCGCCGAAGCCATCGGCCACGCTCGTGCCGTCGTTGATCTCTGCCGCCTTGCGGGCCAGCCGCAGATGGCCGGCCGGTTCCTCGAAGAGGACGCGAGCCTCGACGAGGTGCGCAGCCGCCTTCTCGCCGCGAAGGCCGAGGCCGCGCCCGAGATCGCGCCGCATCACCCGCAGCCCGGCCAGCAATCGGCCGCGCGTCCCTGGGGCGAGATCGTCGCCCGCACCTTCAAGCTGAAAGGCTGACACCATGACCATCCTCACCGAAGGCCGGCATCCCGGCGGCTTCCTCGTCTGGGAAGCCTTCCGCGACTACACCCGCGAGACGATCACCGTCGCGAGCGGTACGCTCGAGCCCGGCACCGTGCTCGGCAAGATCACCGCCTCGGGCAAATACGCCGGGCACGATCCGGCCGCGACCGACGGCACCGAGACCGCCGTGGCGGTGCTCTGGGGCAAGGCGGATGCGTCGGGGGGCGATGCACCGGCCGTCGCACTCGTCCGCGGTCCTGCCATCGTCAACCGCTACGACCTCGTCTTCGCGGCCGACCTCACCGATCCCGAGGTCGCGGCAGCCCATGCGGGGCTCCTCGCCGCTGGCATCCTCGTCCGCTGATCGCGGGCGCTTCCCACGCAATCCTGACCCGGAGGCATTCCCATGGCGACCATGGACATCTTCGAAGGCGATGCCTTCACCATCATCGAACTGACGCGCGCGCTGGAGAACATCCCCTTCAAGCCCGCAATCCTGTCGGGCGCGGGCCTCTTCAGCCCGCGCGGGGTCCGCTCGCGCACCGTCGTCATCGAAAGCCGCGACGGCACGCTCTCGTTGATCCCGTTCTCTGAACGCGGCTCGGCCGCCGAGCAACAGGTGCCCGAGCGCCGCGACATGCGCGCCTTCGTCTGCCGACAGTTCAAGAAGCAGGACGTGCTCTGGGCCTCGGAAATCCAGGGCATCCGCGACTTCGGCTCCGAGACCGCGACCCAGCAGGTGCAGACCGAAGTGGCCCGCCGTCTCGGCCGCCTGCGCCAGGACGCCGAGGCGACCTTCGAGTATCACCTCCTGAACGGCATCCAGGGACTGGTGAAGGACCCGAAGGACAATGCCACGGTGATCAACTACTTCACCGAGTTCGGCATCGCGCCGGCGGCCGAGATCGACTTCGACCTCGACAACGCCACGCCGGCCTCGGGCGCGCTCCGCAAACGTTGCCAGGCGCTGATCGAGGATGTCGAAGGGTCGATGGGCGGCCTTGCTGCCGGGGCGATCCAGGTCCGCGCCGAATGCGGCTCGGCCTTCTTCGCCGATCTCGTGGCCCACAAGGAAGTGCGCGAGACCTATCTCAACACCGCCGCGGCGGCCGATCTGCGGGGCCGCGTCGCCGACGAGGTCAGCTTCGGCGGCATCACCTTCCGCCGCTACCGCGGCGGCGCGGGCTTCGGCGTGCCGACCGACAAGGCCTTATTCTATCCCGAGGGGATCGACGGCCTCTTCGAGATCTATCACGCCCCCGCCGACACCTTCGAGACGGTCAACACCCTCGGCCAGCCGCTCTATGCCCGCACCATCCCCGACCGGGATCGTGACGAGTGGGTTCGGCTCGAGATCGAGAGCAACCCGCTCCCGATCTGCACCCGGCCGCAGGTGCTGCGACAGGCCAGGCGGACGTGACCAGCGCTGGCTATCTGGCGCGCGGGCGGTCCCAGACCATGTCCACCAGGCGCGGATCCGGCGCGAAAGTATCGCGCCCAAACTCGAGGCCAATCCTCGGGTGCTCTCGGATGGCCTGCGCGCCGCTCTGCCCGACGCGAATGCGCCAGGTCTGGCGGTCTACCGGTTGCGGGGCCGCGAAGGCCCCGCAGGTCAGCACGGCAAGGTTCGTGCCGTTGTCGGGGTCGCGGACTGATGCGTATCGGATGACCTCGGCCCCGATCTCGCGGGCGGTTTCGGCAAGCTGTTGGCAGGGGGCATAGTCGGTCAGATGGCTCCAGAAGGGGTGACCTGTGGCAAGCTCCCCCGAGGTGAGGTCAAGACAAACCGGTGTCGCCAGTTCGACGCAAAAGGCGGTATATTCCGCCGCATCGTCGGGGAACGGGGTGTCGGGGCTCTCGGCGTAAAACAGGAACCGATAGAAGACCATCTCGGCCGCTGCCGTTTCCGGTCGTTCGGCGCCGTACCAGACGCCGGGCGTCAATCCAGCGCGGCGGAACCGTGAGCCGTTCGGATAAGGGCGATAGCGGAACGGCGTGGAGAGGAGGTAGTCGAGGTGGCGGCACGCGTCAGGCACTGGCGGCTTGGTCTCCTCAAGAATGTCCTCCAGAGCCGCCTGTTCTGCGAGACTGTCGACAAGCTTCAGGGTCGAGACCCGGTGCTGGGCCTCGACAAACCGCCATGCCTGACCGTTGAACGGCAGCGCCTCAGACCGGAGCGCGTCGGGCGTCAAGATAAGTCGTGACATCGACAAGTCCCTGAATCGTCGCCATCCGTTCGATTGGCGGTGCGGCAAGCGCGGTATTGGTCGCCGTCATCCACACGCGGGCAACCGCCTCGTCGCCGCCTGTGATGGCGTCGAGCGAGCGGAACGAGCGAACGAGAAGTGCGGCGAGTTCAAAAGGTTTCGACCCGGCCTCGAGCGTGGCCTCGCCACGCTTGAGGCGCGACACCGTGGCTTCGGAAACGCCGACGATTTCGGCAAGTTGCCGTCCGGACAGACCCAGCCGCTCGGCGGCACGAAGCATGGCCTTGGTCAAGACCGCGTTGCGATCCGGGGCGGGAGCAAGATTGCGAGGGTGTGTCATGGCGTCCTCCTGTCTTCTGGAAACATAGTGCACATAACTTCCACACGAAAGGGTAAAGATGTCGCTCGCCTTTGAAAACGCGCTCGACTTGCTCTTCGCCGACCCAAACCTCGGTCGGGATGCGGTCTACATCGCCGACGGCGGCACGCCCGTCCTGGTGCGCGTCGTCACGCGGCGCGCCGATGCCGTCACCGACTTTGGCGAAGCGCGGCTCTGGTCGGAAACCACCCGCGTCGACCTGCGTGTGGCCGAGGTCCCGAACCCGCGCCCTGGTGAGCGGATCGAGATCGACGGCGATGCCTTCCTCATTCAGGGCGAGCCTGTCCGCGACCGCGAGCGGCTGGTCTGGACCGTGGACCTGAGGCCGACCTGATCGCGATGAAGCTGAAGCTCGACATCGATCCGGACATCGTCGCCATGATGACTGCGGAAGTGGCTGCGGGAGAAAAGGCGGTGACGGCCGCCATGCGCCAGGCCGGGACCGGACTGAAGACCGCCTGGCGGGCGCAGATCACGGGCGCGGGTCTGGGCCAGCGGCTGGCAAACTCAATCCGGCTCGCCAGCTTCCCGAAGACGGGCGAGAGCCTCGATGCGGCGACTCTGGTCTGGTCCAAGGCACCGGTGATCATTGGCGCGCATG
Source organism: Pseudomonadota bacterium (assembly GCA_021813645.1). GTDB lineage: Bacteria > Pseudomonadota > Alphaproteobacteria > Rhodobacterales > Rhodobacteraceae > Solirhodobacter. Next base: position 6,149 of record JAKAJW010000158.1, read on the forward strand.
ACACCGGCCCGCTGATCCGCTCGAAAAACGGCTTCTGGCTGGCGATCCCGACACCCGCCGCCGGCAAGTCCCTGCGCGGCGGCCGGATCACCCCCGGCGAATGGGAACGGCGCACCAGCCTGCGCCTGCGGTTCATCTTTCGCCGCTCCGGCCCGAGCCTGCTGGTGGCCGAGGGGAGGCTCAACACCAAGGGCCGCGCCGTGGCGTCACGGTCGAAGACCGGCCGCGGGCTGACCACGGTGCCGATCTTCCTGCTGGTGCCGCAGGTCAAGCTGCCGAAGCGGCTGGACCTGGCGCGGGATGCGGAGCGAGCGGCGAGCGCCGTGCAGGGGTTGATCGTAGCGAATTGGGTGGAGGAGAAGATTGGTTGACTGCATTCAATCGGAAGTCAGCGTAGGGCGCCGGAAAGAAACGATTATTCGGCGCCGATCCATTTCAACGCCGCTCGCGCCTCTTCCGAATTATGTACCCGGAGCTTCAATTCTCCGCGCGACGTTTCTTCGGCAGAGGAAAAGCGCCCCTTGGTTTCAACCGGGTCGATAAGCCCAGCCTTCAAGGCAGGCTTCCGAAAATACCACAGAACCCACTTCTGATTGAGGACAGCAGAGTAAAGCCAGTCGCCCTTAGACTCAAAGCGAAGCTCGCGTTCGATGAAACCATGTCCGGCAGGGCGGACAGTGGTGCCGTCGGGGAATCGAGCATGGGCGAACGTAAGGTAAGCGGCGCGGACGGCTCCGTCGACGGCTGCTGCATCTCGCAACTGCTCTTCAAGTCGATGCGCGTCAACCAGCATTGGTTCCCTCCCGTCGCCTGGCTTCAGACGGCCGCGATCATACGAACCGCCATCGAAACATGCGTCAAGAGCGAAGTCCTCCGAGACACCATGCCCACCCCTCGCGAAACCATCCTTGCCGCGCTGCACGCGCGGCTCTCGGCGCTGCCCGCCGCCGCCTTGCGCGGCGAGGTGCTGCCCGAGCGCGTGCCGGCCGAGGGCCTGCTGATCCTGCGCGACGGCGAGCCGGGAGAGCCCGAAGTGACGCTATCGCCGCTCGCCTACCACTATCAGCACCGCGCCGAGATCGAGGCGGTGGTTCAGGGCGCTGAACGTGACACCACTTTCGACGCACTGACCGCCAGCATCGGTGCGGCGCTCGCCGCCGACCGCACGCTGGGCGGGCTCTGCGACTGGGTCGAGGCGGAAGCGCCGAGGCCGGTCGATCTGCCGGTCGAGGGCGCGGCCAGCCTGAAGGCCGCCGTGATCCCGGTCGTTCTGTATTACACGGCGGCCGATCCGCTGGCCTGACACCACCTAAAACAGGAGAAGAACATGGCACGCGCCCAGGGGGCGCGGGCGCTGATGGCGCTTGCGTTCGAGACGACCTATGGAACGCCGCCCGCGGGCGGCTTCACCCGCATGCCCTTCGCCAGCACCTCGCTCGGCGCGGAGCAGCCGCTCCTGAACTCGGAGCTTCTCGGCTACGGCCGCGATCCGCTGGCACCGATCAAGGACGCGGTCACGGCCGACGGCGACGTCGTGGTGCCGATCGATGCCACGACCTTCGGCTTCTGGCTGAAAGCCGCCTTTGGGGATCCGGTGACAAGCGGCGTGGCGCCCGGGCCCTTCACCCACGAGTTCCGCTCCGGCGCCTGGGACCTGCCGTCCCTGTCTATCGAGACGGCGATGCCGGAGGTGCCGCGCTTTGCGATGTACTCGGGATGCATGCTCGACCAACTGACCTGGCAGATGCAGCGGTCGGGGCTGCTGACGGCGACCGCGAAGCTGGTGGCGCAGGGTGAAACGTCGGCGACGGTCAGCGCCGCCGGGGCGCCGGCCGCGCTGGACCTGAAGCGCTTCGGTCACTTCAACGGACAGGTCGCCCGCAACGGGACCACCCTCGGCAATGTCGTCTCGGCCGAGATCACCTATGCCAACAACCTCGACCGCATCGAGACGATCCGGAGCGATGGCCGGATTGACGGCGCCGACCCGTCCATCGCGGCGCTGACCGGCAAGATCGAGGTGCGTTTCGCCGACAGCATGCTTGTCGACCAGGCGCTGGACGGCACGGCTTGCGAACTGGAATTCGGCTACGCGCTGCCATCCGGCGAGAGCTTCACCTTCACCGTCCACGCCGTCTACTTGCCACGCCCGCGGATCGAGATTTCCGGGCCGCAGGGCGTGCAGGCGAGCTTCGACTGGCAGGCTGCGCAGGACGCCATGGGCCGGATGTGCACCGCAACCCTCGTCAACGATGTGGAGACCTACGCCTGATGCTGACCCTTGACCTCACCAATACCCCGCGCTGGCACGACCTCGTGCCGGGCGTGCGGATGCAGCTGCGCCCGCTCACCACCGCCCTTATGGTGGCGACGCGCGCCGACCACGCGGTGGAAGCCGTGCCCGCGGCCGCCTCGGACGAGGAACGCGCACTGGCCTTCGCCAAGGCCCTCGCCCGCCGGGCGGTGCTCGCCTGGGACGGGATCGGCGGTGCCGATGGCAATCCCATCGACCCGAGCCCGGAGGCGATCGACGCCGCGCTCGACGTCTGGCCGCTCTTCGAGGCCTTCCAGCTCGGCTATGTCTCGAAAGGTCTGCTGCTGGAACAGGAAAAAAACGCCTCCGCGCCCTTGCCGAGTGGTCCTTCGGCGGGGGCGACGGCTACTGCACAGCCTGCCCGCAGACCTGCCCGGACTGCCCCGCGCGGCTGAACCAGCCCGCGACGTGGGAGGGCTGGCAGGTCTGGGACCTCGCCGGGCGCCTCGGCGGTCAGCTCCGGGTGGCGCCTGGCGCGGTGATCGGCTGGGACATGGGCGCCGCGCTGGCGCTGGCCGCGGCGTTGGGCGTGCCGGTCCTCGCGGCGGCAGAACTCCTGCCGGTCATCGAGGCGGCGATGGTCACTAAACTCAACGAACAGAGCGGATCAGGCGGCCTGGAGGGGTGTGATGTCTGAGACATCGACGGTCTCGCGGGCGCGGGCGATATCCCAGGCGCGCTGCAGGTTCATCCAGTATTCCGGCGTGGTGCCAAAGAACTTCGCGAGCCGCATCGCGCTGTCCACGGTGAGCGCGGTCTCGCCCTTCACCAGGCGTTCGATCCGCGTGCGGGGAACATGCAGATGCCTGGCAAGGGCAATCGGGCTCATCCCCAGGGGGTCAAGATACAGCTCCGCCAGAACTTCGCCAGGGTGAGAAGGGTTCTTCATCAGTGTCATCTCGCGCCCTTTCAATGATAGTCGACGATCTCGACATCGGCCGGCCCCTGATCGGTCCACACGAAGCAGATGCGCCACTGGCCGCCCACCCGCACCGAGTGCTGCCCCGCCCGGTCGCCCTTCAGTTCCTCGAGATGATTGCCCGGTGGAAACCGGAGATCTTCGAGGACCACGGCGGCATCGAGTGCCGACAGCATCGCCCGCGTTCGCTTGACCAGGTCGGCCGGGAAACCCTTGCCGAACCGGTCTTCCACCGCGTTCGCCGCGAGCTTGCCCTTCGTGCTGACGATCATGTTGCTATGTATCACGCCGTGATACGTCACACAAGGGGTCTGGCGCGGCGTGCGCTCCGCTGACCCTTCCTTCATCAGGAACCTGACCCAATGGCTGAAAAGCGCGTCTCTGTTCGCCTTGCCGCGGTGGGCGGCCGGCAGGTGCGGGCCGAGCTCGAGGGCATCGGCACGGCCGGGGCCAAGGGCTTCGGTCGGCTCTCGGCCGAGATGGAGGCGGCGAATGCCCGGCTGGCCGCATTCTCGCGGAAGGTGGCGATCGCTGCGGGTGCGGCGGTGGCGGCGGCTGCCGCGGCGGGCGTCGCAATGGTGCGCTCGGGGCTCGAGACGGTCGATGCGCAGGCCAAGCTCGCGCAGTCGCTCGGCACCACGGTGGCCTCGATCCAGGTCCTGGCGCGCGCGGGCGATCTTGCGGGCGTCGCGATGTCGGGGATCGAACAGGCGACGAAGGATCTCACGCGCCGGCTGAGCCAGGCGGCGGCAGGTGGCGGTCCTGCGGCGCAGGCGCTCGACCGGCTCGGGCTCTCCGCCAAGGGCCTGCTGGCCCTGCCGCTCGACGAACGGGTGGGCGCGATCAACGCGGCCATCGCGAAGTTCGTGCCGGTGGCCGAGCGCGCCGCGGTGGCAGGCCAGCTCTTCGGCGAGGAAGGCTCGATCGCGATGAGCCGGATCGACACGGCCACGCTGCGCCAGGCGACCGAGGACGTTACGGCCTTCGGGGTGGTGGTGTCCGAGCAGGATGCCGACCAGATCGAACGGACGAACGACGCGATCTCGCGGCTCGGTCTCGTCTGGACCGGGCTCTCGAACCAGCTCGCCGTTGCCGCGGCCCCGGCGCTCGAGGCGGTGGCCAATGCGCTGGCGGCGCTCGCGAGCCGCACCGGCCCGCTCGGGATCGCGATCCGCGGCCTCTTCGACAACATCGGCTGGCTTCTCGCCTATGCCGGCGCTTTCGCCGCCGTCCTCGGCGGGCGCTGGGTCGCGGGGCTCGCCGCGGCGGCGCTGTCGGTCCGCGGGCTCGCGACCGCGCTCGTGGTGATGCGCGGGGCACTGATCCGCACCGGCATCGGCGCGCTGATCGTCGGCGCGGGGGAACTCGTGTTCCAGTTCGCGCGCCTCGTGCAGGGCGCGGGCGGGTTCGGCGCGGCGCTCGGGCTTCTCGGCGATCTCGCCGCCGAGGTCTGGGACCGGCTTGGCAGCGGCGCCGGGGCTGTCGGCGCCACCGTGATGGCGGCGATGGCCGATCTTGAGGCCGGGATCGCCGATGCCCTGCAGGCGGCGCTCGAGGCGGTCACCGGCTTTGCCAATCGCACGATCCAGACCTTCGACGGCGCGCTGAAGGCCGTGGGCGCGCTCTGGGGCGCCTTGCCGGGGCTCATTGGCGATCTGGCCTTTCAGGCGGCCAATGCGCTCATCGCCGGGGTCGAGGCGATGCTGAACGGTGTCGTCTCGCGGATCAACGGCTTCGTCGGCGGGATCAATGCGGCCCTCGAGGCACTCGGCTCCGAGCGGCGGATCACGCTCCTGCCCGAGGTCGATCTCGGCCGGATCGCGAACCGCTTCGAGGGTGCCGGCAAGGACGCCGCGGAAGCCGCCCGCACCGCCTTCGAGAGCGCCTTCGCGGCGGCCCCCCTGTCTGTGCCCGATCTCGGGCTAGGTGCCGCGGCCGACAGCGCGCGCGCCACGGCCGAGGGCTGGCGGCAGACGGCAGCGACACTCGGCGAGGCCGCCCGGGCGCCGCTTGCCTCGATCGGCGCGCTGACGACCGCGCTCGATGCCGCCTCCGCTTCGGCGGACCGGCTCCTCGCTCCGAACCCGCCGCCCGGCAGCGGCACGACAGACGCGCTCGACGCCGCCTCGTTCGCCGCGGGACGCGCTGGCAGGGCGATGAAGGGCGCGGCCGAGACGGCGAGCGCGGCCTGGAAAGCGGCGCAGGCGGCGCTCGAACGCACGAAGGAAATCGCGCAAGGTCTGGTCGAGGACATCACCGGCCCCATCAAGGACGCGCTCAAGTCGGGCGAGATCAGCTGGCAGAGCTTCGCGGGCGCCATCTCGGGGATCGCGCGGAACCTCGCGAACCGGCTGATCGACACGGCCTTCAAGCCGATCGAGGATGCGATCGTCCGCGCCTTCTCGGGGACCGGCACGGGTGGTGGCGGGGGCGGCCTCTTCGGCTGGCTCACCTCGGCGATCGGCGGCCTCTTCGGGATCGGCGGGGCCTACGCGAACGGCGGCGCCTTCGGACCAGGAGGCGAGATCACTGCCTTCGCGACGGGCGGCGTGCTTTCCGGCGGGATCGTCACGCGGCCGACGGTCTTCCCCTTTGCCCGAGGCATCGGGCTCATGGGCGAAGCCGGGCCCGAGGCGATCCTGCCCCTGCGCCGCGGCCCGGGCGGGCGGCTCGGGGTCGAGGCGGGCGGCGCCACGCCACCGGCCGCACCGGCGCAGGTTACCCCAACCGTGTCCGTCACCCCACGGATCGTCAACGTGCTCGACCCCGCGCTGGTCGGCGACTATCTCGCCACGCCTGCCGGCGAGAAGGCCATCGTCAACGTGATCCGCCGCAACCGGGGTGCCTTCGATGGCTGAGCTCTGGCCCTTCGCCGCCCATGGCCCCGTCGGCGAGGTTCTGGAATGGCGCACGGATGTGCTGCAATCGGCGGCCGCCGAACAGCGCCTCGCGCTCCGCGCCGCCCCGCACGAGACGCTGACCCTGACCCACCGGCTCGACGCCGCGGGGCTGGCGCAGGCGCTTGCCATCGCCCGCCGAGGCATGGGATCGGACTGGATCGTGCCGCTCTGGCAGATGGCAGCGCGGACGGTGTCTGACCCGCAGGCGGGCGACACCACGCTCGCTGTGGATACCCTTTCGGCCGACTACCGCGCCCCGGGATTTGCCGTCCTCGCGACAGCGGGCGGCCCGGCGCAACTCGTCGAGATCGCTGCGGTGCGCCCGGACGGCCTCGATCTCGCCGCCCCGCTGCCGGCGGGCCTTGTGGCCCCCGTCGTCGCCCCGGCCCGCGCCGGCCGCCTCCTGGCCCCGCTCGACATCTCCCGCACCCGGGCGGGGCTCGCGACGGTCACCGCGCGGTTCCTGCTGGGCGATCCCGCTGATCTCTCGGGGCTGCGCGGCACCGCGCTCTATGTCGCCATCGACACCAGCGGGTCGATGGCCGGGACCAAGATCGCCGCCGCCGTCGCCGCGGTGCAGGCGCTTCTGGGCGAACTCGGCGCCAGCGTGCCGCCAGTCCTGCGGAACGACCTCTGCCTCGTCCTCTGGAATGCCACCGTCTCGGGCATGGAGATCCGCCGCGACGCGGACCAGGCCGATTGCGCGGCGCTCGCCGCCTGGCTTGCCGCCTCGGCCGCAGCCGGTGGCGGCACCGACTTCGCCGTGGCGCTCGGACCGGCGCCCGACTTCTTCGCGGGCGCGGGGACCAAGCGGCGGGTGATGCTGTTCCTGACCGATGGCGAGCCCTCGCCGACAAGTTCGGCTGCGGCGGCGGTGGCGCTGCGCGATACGATCGCCGACCTCGAGGTCTTCGGCTTCAACATCGAGCTCGCCAACACGACCTGGACGGCGATGCTCGACACCACGCCCAGCGACGGCGTGCCGGTCATCGCCCCGGGCGACACTGGGGCGCTGCGGGACACCCTTCTCGGCGCGCTCTTCGGCCTGCCACGGCATCTGGGCCATGACGTGCTGATCGACCCGAGCCTCCTGCGGCAGCCGCTGGCGGAGACACTGGCGCACCCCGTCGAGGCGGTCGAGAGCGGACTCGGGCCTGTCGCCTTCGAGCCGCTGCGCGATCTTGTCGCCCGGGGATCGATGATCACCCTGAAGGACCGGCGCCCCGCCGCCGCCTGGACCCGGCGGCGCTGGCTGCATCGCCTCCGCGGTCGCACCGGCGCCTTCTGGCTGCCGAGCTGGGGCCGGGAACTGACCCTGCTGGCCCCGGCCGCGCCGGGCGATACCGAGCTGCTCGTCGCCGCCGGTCTCGATCCCGCCGAGTGGCTCGGCCGGTCGGTGCTCTTCGATCTGCCGGACGGGCCGCTGATCCGGAGCATCACCGCCGCCATCTACGACGCGCTCGGGCTCCGTCTGACCGTCGGCGCACTCGACCGGGCGCTGCCGGTGACGACGCCCGGCCATCTCCTGACGCTCTCCCGCCTCGACACCGACCGGATCGAGATCGACCACCGGCCAGGCGGCGCCGAGCTGAGCCTCGCCACGCTCGAAGCCCCGGACCCGGTCTGAGCCGACAGCCCGCGACGACAAGGAACCCGCCTCGACATGCCAACTTACGACGATCTCGAGACATCGACCGCCGAGGGGCGGCCGTTCTTTCTTTACCGCTTCGCCGAAGGGAGCGACCTCTGGCGCTTCACCAGCCGGGCCACGGACTGGGTGGTGCCCGCGGGCACGCTGGCCGACGAGGCGGGCGCGATGACCTGGACCGCATCGCCCCTCTCCCACGGCAATGTCGTCCAGAGCGGCGATCCGCGCCGGGTGGACCTTGCACTGACCTTTCCCTTGTCCGATCCCTTCGCCCGGCGCTGGCTCGGGCCCCGCGGCGGGACCGTCACCACGCTCACGATCTTCCGCGGCCACGAGCAGGTGCCGGGCGAGCTTGTCGCGCACTGGAAGGGCCGGATCGTCTCGGCGCGCGTCGAGGGGGTGCGGATCACGCTGCAGGCGGAGTCGCTCTTCACCGCGCTCCGCCGCCAGGGCGTGCGTGCCCGCTACCAGCGGCTCTGTCGCCATGTGCTCTATGCCGGCGGCTGCCGGCTCGCCCTCGCGGACTTCCTCGTGCCCGCGACGGTCACCGCCCGCGCCGGGCTGACCCTGACGGTGCCGGAGGCAGCGGCCCGCCCCGATGGCTGGTACCGCGGCGGCATCCTGCGCCATGCCGGAGTGCCGGGCTTCGTGGTCGGGCATGCGGGCACAAGCCTGACGCTTGCGGGCCTGATGCCCGGACTGGAAGCGGCGGTGGATGCGGGCACCGGGCCTGTCGCCATCGAGATCGCCCCCGGCTGCGATCTGCGCCGCGACACCTGTGCGGGCCGGTTCGGCAACCTTCTGAACTTCGGCGGCTTTCCGGACATCCCGGGCCGCAATCCCTTCGGCGGCAGCAGTATCGTCTGACCCGCTCCTCCCTGACGGACTCCCCCCATGGTCTGGAACTTCCTCGTCCAGATCGTCGCGAGCCTCGTGCTCACGGCGATCTCCTATGTGCTGGCCCCGCGGCCGAAGACCACGCCGCCCAAGGCCGCGGGGCTCGACGACCTCACCCTGCCGACGGCCGAGGAGGGCCGGGCGATTCCGGTCGTCTTCGGCACGGTGCTCCTGCGCGGCGCCAATGTGGTCTGGGCCGGTGATCTGAAGGTCGATCCGATCCGCAAATCCGGAGGCAAGAAGTAATGACCCGCGTCACCGTCCAGGACCTGCGCGCCTCCCGGCTCTGCTTTCAGGGCGCGCGGCCCTGGTTCCGCCGCCACGGGCTCGACTGGCAGGCCTTCCTCGCCACCGGGCTTGACGCCGAGGTGCTGCGCGCCACTGGCGATGCGCTGGCGTTGCGGGTGATCGCCATCGCCGAGGCGCGCGAGGCGGCAGAAGCCGGGCGGGAGCCCAGCAATGGGTAGCCGCGGGTCCTCCTCCCAGATCGTCGGCTACCGCTATTCCCTCGGCGCGCATCTCGCCCTCTGCCACGGCCCGGTCGATGCCATCCGCGAGATCCGCGTCGATGACCGGGTGGCCTGGGCGCTGGGCGACGGGACCACCACTGGCGGCGGGGTCGGTGCCACCCAGGTGCTGGGCACCTTCGCCAGCGTCAGCGCGGTGCCGGCGAGCGGCGTGGCGACGACGGCGCGGGTCGAGATCGCCTCCGCAGCTGGCCTGTCTGGCCTCTCCATCGGCCAGTCCCTCGATCTCGCGCTGCAGAGTGACGGCGTCACGCGGCGGATCGCGGTGCAGGGCATCGGCCATGACGCGGGCGCGGGGCTCACCACGCTCGCCGTCACTCCGGCAAGCCTCGCCTTCGCCGCCCAGCCGGTGACGATCACCACCGTCGCCGAGGGCGCAAGCACCGCCGATGGTGTGAGCCGCATCCGCATCGATCAGCCCGACCTCTTCGGCGGCGAAAGCCGCGAGGGCGGGATCGTCGGCGAGATCGACCTGCTGCTCGGCGGCCCCGATCAGGGCGCGAACGACTATTTCGCCGCGCGCGCGGGCGCTGCGGTGCCGGGTTTCCGCGGCATCTGCTCCCTGGTCCTGCGGCAGGTCTATCTCGGCCTCAACCCCTATCTGAAGCCCTGGGCCGTACGCCTCACCCGTGTGCTGTCGGCCGAGGACGGGGCCGCGCAATGGTATCCCGAGACGGCGGAGATCGCGCCGCCCGACCCGGCGCTCGGGCCAATTCTGGGGCCCGACATGAACCCCGCCCATATCCTGCGCGAATGCCTGACCAACCGCGCCTGGGGCCTCGGTTACGGCGAGGCCGATATCGGCCCGAGCTTCACCGCCGCGGCCGACCGGCTTCATGCCGAGGGCTTCGGCCTCTCGCTCCTCTGGCAGACCGACGCCAGCCTCGAGGAGTTCCTCGGCGACATCCTCCATCACATCGACGCCCAGCTTTACGTCGACCGCGGGACCGGGCGCTGGGAGGTCCGGCTCATCCGCGACGATTACGATCCCGCAACGCTCCCCGTCTTCGACGACAGCAATGTCCTCGACTGGGGCGAGCTCGGCCGGCGCGAGGCGGCGGACCTCGTCAATTCCGTCACCGTCACCTTCTCGGACGCCCGCACCGATGCGACCGGCTCGGTCAGCGTCACCGACACCGCCCGGGTCCAGCTGATGGGCCAGGTCATCGCCACCACCGTCGATTACCCGGGCGTCCGCCACGAGGCGCTGGCCGTCCGGCTTGCCGAGCGCGACCTGCGCGCCCTCTCGGCGCCGCTCCTGACCGGCGAGATCACCGTGAACCGGCAGGGCGCAAGCCTCGATCCCGGCGATGCGATCCGGCTCGAGAACCCCCGCCGCGGGCTCGAGGGCGTCATCGCCCGGGTGGTCGAGATCGACCATGGCGACGGGCGCGACAACGGTGTGCGGCTCCGCATCGTCGAAGACGCCTTCGCGCTGGCCGCCACCGCGCTCGTCGGCGGCGACGGGGGCGCGGTGACCTCGTCCTTCGTCGCGGCGCCGAAGCCGCTCGCGCGGCGGCTGGTCGCGGAGGCGCCCTACTGGCTCATCGTGCAGGAGCTCGGCCACGCCCAGGCGGATGCGGAACTTGGCTCCGACCCCGATGCCGGGGCGCTGATGGCCGTGGGCGAGCGGCCCTCGTCGGACGCGCTGACCGCGCAGGTCTGGATCGATGCGGGCACGGGCTTCACGGCCGACGATCCCGCGGGCTTCGTGCCGACGGCCGTGCTCGACGCCGACCTCTCCGACGATCCGGAGGCGACCCTCGTTGCCGTGCGCGACTGGACCGGGCTCGCCGATCTGGTGACCGGAACCTTGGCCTCGATCAGCGACGAGTTCGTCCGCATCGACGGGATCAGCGCCGACACGCTGACCGTCGCCCGCGGCTGCCTCGACACCGTCCCCGAGGCCCATGCCGCCGGCACGCCCGTGATCTGCTGGCAGAGTGCGGCGCGGCCGACGCGGACCTCCTACCTCGCGGGCGAGACCATATCCGTGAAGCTCCTGCCCCAGACCGGGCTCGGCACCCTGCCGCTGGCGCAGGCGCCCGCCGACGCGGTGACGCTCGCCTCCCGCGCCATCCGGCCCCTGCCGCCCGGGCGGCTCCAGGCCGACGGGCTCTGGCTCCGGACGCTCGCCACCCCGGCCGCAACACTCACCTGGGCGCATCGCGACCGGCTGAGCCAGACCAGCGCGGTCTTCGACGGCTACACCGCCGGCGATATCGGCCCCGAGCCCGGCGTCGCCTACGAGATCCGCATCCACTGGGTCGATCCCGACACGGAGGCCACGCTGGAACCGGCCGCGGTGGTGATCCCCGCCGGGCAGGCCACCGGCTGGAGCCTGACCGATGCCGACTATCCCGAGCCGCCGCTTGGCGTGGAACTTGCGGCGATCCGGGTGCGGGCCACGCGCGATGGATATGACGACCGCGCCTTCCGCGAGCTCCGCGTGAGCCTCGGCGGCAAGGTCCAGGTCGGCGGCCAGGAACTGCTGGTCCTCTGCGCCGGGCCGGGGATCGACCTTCTGGCGCAGGACCTCGTGCTCCTCGCCGCCGGTCCGGGCGTCGATGTCCCGCATCTTGCCCTGATCCTCGACGCCCGCGCGCCGGGGCTCGGCGTCATCCACCAGGAGCTCGTTCTCGAGGCCGCGCCCTGACCGCAAACGCTGGAGACCCCCATGACCGACTATCTCATCACGAACAGCGCCGCCTTCCTCGGCGGGACCGAGGACGCCTCGGTCGCCGGCAGCTTCGACCCGGCCTGGGCCGATCATGCACTCCGCTTCGGGCCCTCGGACGAGGCCGCGATCACCCTGCCGGCGATCAACGCGGTCTGGATCCACGCCGACTGCTTCTACGACGACTTCGACACCACGTCGGCGGGCGACGGATACATGTGGACGGTCTCGGTCGCCAATGCCGACATCGCCACGGTCGATCTCCTCAACGGGCTCAAGACCTTCAACTACACCACCCTCTACGGCACCAGCGCCACGACGAAGGGGGCACCGGCCGACGGCATCCCCAATGCCACGCTCTTCACCCTCGATGTCCATGTCGAGACCGGCGCCGCGGTCAACGGCAATATCGACGACTACCGCGTGACCTTCTACGTGGGTGGCACGCTGCTCGGCCAGGTCGTCAGCAAGTGCGATCAGGTCAACGGCGCGCCCCCGGTGAAGTTCGCCTTCGGCGGCGCGAACTTCCTCGATGGGAACGGCCGCTTCTTCCTCTCGAACGTGCTCGTCTCGGACGCCGACACCCGCGGCCGCCGCTTCCGCATCCTGCGCCCCGCCGGGCCCGGGGCCGAGGCCACCGCCGTCGGCGGCCATGCCGAACTGGGCGATGCCGATCTCGCCACCTTCGCCTATGCCCGCGCCGCCGGCCAGGCGGTGACCTCGACGCTCGCGCCGGGCGCCGCCATGCCGGGCACCATCGGCCGAGTGGTGCTGCGGAGCTACGCGCGCAACGCCGTGGCGAACCCGGTGCCGGCGCAGATCGTGAACCGGTTGCGGATCGGGGGCACCGACTACGACGCCGCCCCGCAGGCGCCGACCGGCCAGAGCATCGAGGGGCTCGAAAGCGCCTGGGACCTCAACCCCGCCACCGGACTGCCCTGGACCTGGGACGATCTCGCGACGCTCGAGATCGGCTTTGCCGGCAGCGCCTGAGGCGCCGGGCCGTCCCACCCATCCGACATCACCCCAACCGACGGCAGGAGGCCGCCATGACACTTCTGAACGGAGAGCCGGGAGGCATCTTACTTGGCCGCAGCCTGGCCTGGACCATCGTGGTCGGGCTGGTCACGGGCGGCATCTGGGTCGGCACCACCGTGACCCGGCTCGACCAGACCACGCAGGAACTGCGCGCCACCCTCGCCGCAATGGAACGGGCCAACGCGCAGGTCGATGCCGATCAGGGCGTCGAGATCCGCGCCCAGTCCGACCGGCTGCGCGCGCTCGAGATCACCGGCGCCTCGACCCGCTCGACGCTGGAAGGCATGGCCGCCGATCTCCGCGACATCAAGGCCACGCTCGGCGATCTCGCCAAGGGGAGGAACTGAGATGGAGGCGAACCGTGCCGCCTGCATGGCCTTCGTCCTGCACGAAGAAGGCGGCTATGTGAACGACCCGCGCGATCCGGGTGGCGAGACGAAGTTCGGCATCTCGAAGCGCAGCCACCCGGGCCTCGACATCAGGGCACTGACCGAGGCGGACGCCATCGCGCTCTACACCGCAAACGAGTGGCGGGCGCTGGCCTGTTCCGACCTCCCCGCCGGCCTCGATATCGTCGCCTTCGACGCTGGGGTGAACAGCGGCGTCACCCGCGGCGCGCGCTGGCTGCAGGGCGCGCTGAAGGTGCCGGTGGACGGGCGCATCGGGCCGGTGACGCTGGCCGCGGCGCGGTCACAGGCGCCGCTGCCGGTGATCGAAGCGGCCTGTGCCACCCGCATGTCCTTCCTGCGGGGGCTGCGGACCTTCACGACCTTCGGCCGGGGCTGGACGGCCCGCGTCGCCCGTGTCGAGGCCCGCGCAACGGCGATGGCGGTGGTGACAACCGGCAGCGATCTTAGGCCGGTGCTTGCGGCGAAAGCCGCAGCCGCCGAGGGCGCCGCCAGAGCCCAGACGACACGCGCCGCCGCCACCCTCGGCAGCGGCGGCGTCCTCGCAGGCGCCACCCCACTCCCGGATTGGGCTCTCGCGGCGCTCGTCGCGATCATCGCTGTGGCGGCGGTCGCCCTGATCCTCAAACGACAGCAGCACCGGGCGCGCGCCGCGGCGTTCCGCATCGAAGGAGACCTGACATGAAAGCCCTCATCAACCGCCTGCGCGGCTGGCGCACGCTGATCCTCGCCACCGTCCTCGGCCTTGCCCCGCTCTGGGACGTCCTGAAGGAAGTCCTGCCGATCCTTGCCACCGACCCGAACCTGCCACGCCTCATCCCCGAGGCCTGGATGCCGGCCTATTCGCTGGCGGTCACGCTCGTGATGATCTGGATGCGGCTCATCACCACCACCCCGGCAGGGAGGCGGCCGTGATCGGGTGGGTCCTCGGGACGCGGTTCGGACGGAAGGCGCTCGGCCTGATCCTCGCCGCCGCAACCACCCTGCTGTTCCTGTTCAACCTGCGCCGGGCTGGCGAACGCGCCGGACGTGCGGCCGAGCGGCTTGCCACACGGGAGAGAAACGATGCCATCCAGCGCGAGATGCTCGATGCCGCTGCCCGCCGTCCTGCTGATCGGGACGCTCTGGCTGAACGGCTGCGCGACGGCCGGTTCTGAGGCCGCCATCGCCTGCCCACCCGTCGTCACCTACAGCCGCGCCGATCAGACACGCGCGGTCGACGAGATCGCCGCGTTGCCGGACGGCGCGATGATCCTCCGGATGCTCAGCGACTACGCCGTCCTGCGCGACCAGGCGCGGGCGTGCCGGTGACATCCGGGCCGGGCGATAGCCTCACGGGAAGCGCGGAACGCCTCGACCGCGGCGCAGCGCCCGGCCCGGGTCATGGATTCACGATGTCAAGACGCAGGACAGAGTCGCTGCCAGCACATGGTGGCGGGTACGGCCAGGCCCGTCTCGCATGGCGGCGGGCACAATTGTGCACCTCTCGGTCTCTGCCGACGGCAGCACCTTCTTCGACGGGCTGAGCGTCGACAACGCCAGTGGCATCTTCGATCAGCCGCGGCTCCCACGGTTCAAGGGATACACCAACTGCGACAACCATGTCGGCGTCGGAACCTGGACGAAGATCGGCCTCAACAACACCGATTACGACGATCAGGGCGCGTTCGACGCCGCGAACAACCGTTTCGTGGCCCAGGTCGACGGCACCTGTCTCTTTGGCGACACGCTGCTCTACAAGGTAAATGCCAGCACCACGGCAAGGATGCGCGGGCGCCTCGTGCCGAAAGGAGCCAGGGAAATCCGCGGCTTCCTCGGTGAAATCTCCGCCCCCCACGACTCGCTCGCCATCGCGATCTGGCTGCAGACCATGGTCCCGCTGACCGCGGGCGATACCGTCGAGCGGCAGGATTATTGCCGGGTCGCGGACGGGTATTTCGCGGCCGATTACACGGCATTCCGGGACTGCAAGGTCGGCCGAGCGACAATTCCCATCACGAAAAAAGCTCTTCGCGCTGCTGCTCCCTCTCACGGATTTTCCAGACTGAAGACCTGTGTCGCATCGTCATAAGCGAAGGCCTCGGCATAGCGTCCCCAGCTGATCACCGCGCGCAATGTCCGCGTGGCGTCGTCCTCGGACATGTAATCCTCGATCTCGTCGGCAAAGCGGCTCCAGGGGGCGGCGTGGGTCGGGCGTTCGTCAAGAACGCGCCGGATATGCGCGGCCAGCGGCACGAAGTTCAGAAGCTGCCGAGCGAAGAGCTTCTTGCGGTCGTCGGTGTCGAGTTCGACGAAATGGCGCCCCTCGGCCGACAGCCGGATGTCGCCGCCGGTGAACTCCGCAAGGCGCAGCATCTGCAATGTCTCGGCCACCGGAAAAAGCTCGTTCACGTCGAGTTGCAGGGCAGAAGCGATCACCGGCAGGTCCGCGACACCGTTATAGGGCGGCTCGGCGACCTGCTCCATGAGGCCGGACAGCAGGTTGGTCGAGACGCGCGGCAGAACGCTGCCGATGCCGGTGCCGGGGAAGGCCTCGGTGCGGGGACCGGAGGCCTCGCCCGACCCGCGCGCGGTCATCTCGACATAGATGCTTTCGACCAGCGCGCGGAAGGCCGGATCGAGCCGGGTCCGCGGTTGCGGCAGGGCCACCCGGATCTCGCGCAGCACGCGGCCCGGGTTCGAGCCGAAGATCAGGATGCGGTCGCACATCAGCACCGCTTCCTCGATGTTGTGGGTGACGAGGATGACGCCCTTGATCGGCAATTGCCCTTCGGACCACAGATCGAGGAAATCGGTGCGAAGCGTCTCGGCGGTCAGCACGTCGAGCGCCGAAAAGGGTTCGTCCATCAGCAGGATCGCGGGATGGACGACGAGCGCCCGCGCGAAGCCGACGCGCTGGCGCATTCCGCCCGAAAGCTCGCGCGGATAGGCGGATTCGAAGCCATCCAGACCGATCAGGTCGACGGCGCGCAGCGACCGCTTGCGCCGTTCCTCGCGCGGCACCCCCAGCGCCTCGAGCCCGATCTCGACATTTTCCAGCACGGTCAGCCAGGGGAAAAGCGCGAAGCTCTGGAACACCATCGCCACGCCCTGCGGCGGGCCGTCCACCGGCTGGCCGAGGCAGGTGACCTGGCCGCTGCCCGGATGCGAGAGCCCGGCGATCAGCCGTAGAAGGGTCGATTTCCCCGACCCCGAGCGGCCGAGCAGGCCGACGATCTCGCCTTCCTGAAGCGTCAGATCGACGCCATCGAGAACCACATATTCGGCGCCGTCGGGCCTGAGGAAGCCCTTGTGAACGCCGCTGACGTCAAGGAGTGCTGCGGTTTCCATGGTATCGTCTCTCCTTCAGGTCAGCCGGAACTTGCGTTCGGCGTAATAGTAGAGCGGGCGCCAGAACAGGCGATTCAGGATCACGACAAAGCCGCTCATCACGGCGATGCCCAGAACGATGCGCGGGAAATCCCCGGCCTGCGTCGCGTCGGCGATATAGGCGCCCAGACCATGGGCGCGCAGCGTGGTGTCGCCCCAGCTCGCCACCTCGGCAACGATTGCGGCGTTCCACGACCCGCCCGAGGCGGTGATGGCCCCGGTCATGTAGAAGGGAAACACCGCCGGCAGGGCGATCCTGCGCCACCACAGCCAGCCGCGGACTCGCAGGCTGGTGCCGATGTCGCTCAGCTCTGTGGGCAGCGTAGAGGCCCCGGCGATGACGTTGAACAGGATGTACCATTGCGTCCCCAGCACCATCAGTGGGCTGAGCCAGACGTCGGGATCGAGCCGCAGCGCGACGATGGCAGAGACCGCCAGCGGAAACAGCAGGTTTGCCGGAAACGAGGCGAGGAACTGCACGATGGGCTGGGCGATCTGCGCGGCGCGCGGGCGCATCCCGATCCAGACGCCGACGGGCACCCAGACAAGGCTAGCAAGCGCGATCAGCACCATCACGCGGATCAGCGTGAGCCCCCCAGAAGAACCGGCTGAAGAACATCGGCCAGTGTCAGGGTCGTGCTGAGAAAGCGGCCGATGGCCCAGAGGCCCGCCAGCGATGCCAGCAGCACCGCGCCCTGCCAGAGGCGGTCAACGGCGGTGGCGCGGCGTGCCTCGCCCGGGGGGGCGGGCATCCGTTCCCGCCCTTTGGGCGCAAACCGGTAGCCCAGCGACCACAGATCCGCGACCGGACGGGATGCTACCTCGACCACCCGCGAGCGGCGCAGCATGGTCAGCACCCAGGAGGTCGGCTGCGACACCTCGCTTTCCTGCACAAAGCGGAAGCGGTCGGCCCAGGCGATGAGCGGGCGGAACAGGAACTGGTCGAAGATCAGGATGACCGCCATCATCGCCAGCACGGCAAGGCCGATGGCCGGCAGATCGCGCTGTTCGATCGCGAGCGCGATCCACGAGCCGACGCCCGGCAAGGCGACGGTCGTATCGCCGACGCTGATCGCCTCGGAGGCGACCACGAAGAACCAGCCGCCCGCCATCGACATCATCATGTTCCAGATCAGCGCGGGCATCGCGAAGGGCACCTCGAGCTTCCAGAAGCGCATCCAGGGGCCAAGGCGCAGCGAATAGCTGGCCTCGGTCAGGTCCAAGGGCACGGTGCGCAGCGACTGGTAGAAGCTGAAGGCCATGTTCCACGCCTGGCTTGTGAAGATGGCGAAGATCGCCGCAAATTCCGCGCCTAGCGTGCGTCCGGGCGTCAGCGACAGGAAGAACGTGACCGTGACCGAGATGAAGCCGAGAATGGGCACCGATTGCAGCGTATCGAGAAGCGGGATGAGTATCGCCTCCGCCCGCCGGCTCTTGGCGGCGAGGGTGGCATAGGTCAGGGTGAACAGAAGCGACAGCGCCATCGCTGCCAGCATCCTGAGCGCCGTGCGCAGGGCATAGCCAGGCAAGGCAGCCGGATCGAGCGTGACGGCCTCCCCGGCCGCGGGCAGCGGTGCCACGATGCCGCGCCATGCGGTCGCAAGAAGAACCAGGGTGGCAAGCACCACTACGATGGCCGCCGCGTCCCACGGACCGAAGCGCGCGGATTGGCGTTTGATCGAGGTTGGAAGGGCGCCTGGGTTCATGCGGCCGACCTCCCGGCTGCATCCGTCGCGGGCACTTGTCGAACCTGATGGGCGAAGAGAGCGCGCATCCCCGAACCTCCGTTGACCCGGATCGGGCCCGGAGGTGATCCGGAGGCCGATCAGTCGTGTTGAATGTTAGATCGACTGTCGTCGGACATGATGACCTGATTGACCTCGGTCGCGGCGGCGTGCCGCGGCTCTGGATAGGCCGGGCTGGACACCGTGTCATCAGGAGATCGCGCGGTATCAGCCACGATCACGCAATCGCGAGCAAAGATATCAGCTTGCCAGAGGTTTCCATTTCGGCAATACGCGGTGGATATGTTGCACCGAACTCAACCGCCCCGCCACGATCTGCGCACCGTCTCGGGCGAGACCGGCGTGATGCACCCGGGGACGGCCGGGCGTTCGGGGACAATCCCCCGAACGCTGCCGATCGAGAGGGATGCGGGCAGGACGACGACCCGATGATTCGGCCCGCGGGCCTTGCCCTGGCGGGGCTCTGGGGCGCCGTGATCGGCGCGCTCGGCGGTCTCATCGGCCTCGGCGGGGCGGAGTTCCGGCTGCCGGTCCTGGTCAGTGTCTTCCGCTTTGCCACGCTGGAAGCGATCATCCTGAACAAGGCGATGAGCCTGGTCACCGTCGCGGCCGCGCTGCCGTTTCGCGCCGGAACCGTGCCCTTCGGTGTGATCGCCGATCACTGGCCTGTCATCGTGAACCTGCTCGCTGGCAGCCTGCTCGGAGCCTGGGCCGGGGCGAGTTGGGCCACACGGCTGAGGGTCCGCGCGCTGGACCGCGTCATCGCCATCCTGCTGATCGCCATCGCGGCCGTCCTGGTGTTCGGTCACGGCCACGAGGGCGCCGGCGCCCTTGTCGGGGCCGGACCCGCCCGGATCTTCCTTGGGGTCGGGGCGGGCTTCGTCATCGGCATCGTGGCGGCGCTTCTCGGCGTAGCGGGCGGCGAGCTCCTGATCCCGACACTGGTCATCCTTTTCGGCGCGGACATCAAGCTGGCGGGCAGCCTCTCGCTCGCCATCAGCCTGCCGACCATGCTCACTGCCTTCGCGCGCTACAGCCGGGACGGCAGTTTCGCGGTGCTCGGCCGCAACCGGGGCTTCGTTCTGGTCATGGCCGCGGGCTCGGTTCTCGGCGCCTTCATCGGTGGCCGGCTTCTCGGGATCGTCCCCGAGGCCGTGCTGTTGCCCGCGCTGGCGGCTATTCTGGCCACGTCGGCGCTGCATATGCTCAGACGCAAGGGGAACGGTCCTGCATGAGATGCGTCAGGCACTGGCAGCCGTTGGTCTGCTCCGAATTCCCGCACGCCCGATCAGGATTTGACTGGCGTTCACGTTCGAGTAGCGTGACCGCATGGCCCTTCTGATCTTCCTCGCCGCCGCTCTTGCGGAGATCGCCGGATGCTTCGCCTTCTGGGCGTGGGCGCGCTCGGGCCAGTCCGTTCTCTGGCTCGGCCCCGGTGTTGCCTGTCTCGTCCTCTTCGCCTGGCTTCTGACGCTCTGCCCCACGGCCTTCGCCGGGCGCGCCTACGTCGTCTATGGCGGCATCTACATCGTCGCCTCGCTCGGCTGGCTCTGGGCGGTCGAGGGACAGCGGCCGGATGGCTGGGATATGGTCGGCGTGGCACTCTGTCTCGCGGGCGCCGCCCTGATGCTTTGGGCCCCGCGGGGCGCCTGAGCGCCGACAGTCACCCCCTGACACGTCAGAAGCGTCGGCGCGACCTGGTGCACGGCACCGGATCGCGCTACGAAGCGCTGCGTGACGCCGAGATTGGGAACGCCATTGCAATGTTACCACCGTAACAATATTATTGTCCTCATGAGTGACATTCACTGGCTCCTCCTGACCTACAAGGTCCCCCCCGAGCCCGCGTCGAAGCGGGTCTCGATCTGGCGCAAGCTGAAGGGGATGGGCGCGGTCTATCTCCAGAACGGCGTCTGCCTGCTGCCGAAGACTGACGACCACGTGCGCCGGCTGAAGATGCTGGAAAATGACGTCGGCGGGGCGGCGGGTGAAAGCGTCATCCTGGAGACGGTCGGGCTCGACGCGATGCAGGAAGAGAAGGTGGTCGCGCGGTTCAAGGCCGACCGCGACGCCGCCTACGAGGAGTTCATCGACAAGTGCGACGACTTCGAGCGCGAGGTCGCCAAGGAGATCGCCGCCAACCACTACACCTATGCCGAGCTCGAAGAGAACGACGTCGATCTGAAGAAGCTGCAGGGCTGGCTCGCCAAGATCCGCAAGCTCGACTTCTACGGCGGCACGCGGGCCGGCGAGGCCGAAGAACGGCTGAAGGGGTGCGAAGCCGTGCTCGACGATTACGCGCGCCGGGTGTTCGACGCCCACGAGGAGAACGGGGGAGCGTCATGAGCGCCGTTTTTCAGGAGTTCGCGCCGCGCACCGCCTTCTTCCCGCGCTTACCGCCGGAGGAACTAACGGAGGCACAGTCGCGCCTGCTTCTCTGGCTGGACCGGCAGCGTCAGCGGGCGCGCCTGGCAGAGCTCGAAGACTGGCAACTCGATGATATCGGCGTCAGCCGGTCGGCGGCAGTGACGGAAAGCCGACGCTGGGACTGATCCGGGCGCAGGCAGAAAGGGAGTGTTCGACATGTTGGCATGGTCCACCGCAGCCCCGGCGATCGGATCGGCGTTCCTCGCTTCGATCGTCGAGGTGGTCGAGGCGTTCACCATCATCCTCGCGGTCGCGACCCTGCGCGGCTGGCGTCCCGCGGTTCTCGGGACCGGCGCCGCGCTCGGGCTTCTGGGCGCCATCGTGCTGGCGCTCGGCCCGCTGCTCGACCGCGTGCCGCTGCACCTGCTGCAACTCATCATCGGCGTGCTGCTGCTGCTGTTCGGCATCGGCTGGCTGCGCAAGGCCTCGCTCCGGGCGGCAGGGGTCATTCCGCTGCATGACGAGGACGCGATCTTCGCCTCGGAATCCGCCCATCTGTCAGAGGAAGCCCGGCGGAAGAAGACCTCGCTCGACTGGATCGCGGGCATTACCGCCTTCAAGGCGGTCCTTCTTGAAGGGCTGGAGGTCGTCTTCATCGTCATCGCGGTCGGGGCCGGCAGGGGCCTTTTGTGGCCTGCGAGCCTCGGGGCGCTTGGCGCCTGCGCGCTCGTGCTGATGGTCGGGGCCTTCGTGCACAAGCCGCTGTCGCAGGTGCCGGAGAACACCTTGAAGTTCGGCGTCGGCGTCATGCTCTCGGCCTTCGGAATGTTCTGGACCGGCGAAGGGCTCGGCGTCGAATGGCCCGGAGCCGATCTGGCGCTCCTCGTCTTTGCGCTTCTCTTTCTCGGGGCGGGACTGCTTGCCGCCCAGATCGCCCGCACCATGCAACCGGAGGCCGCGAAATGACCATTCTGACGGATGTCCTGTCCGAACTGTTCGGCATGTTCGTGGGCGATGCGCGCCTCTCCGCGGCGATCCTTGTCGTCGTCGCGGCGGCCGCCGGCACGATTCGGCTGACCGGCGCCTCGCCGCTCGCCGGAGGGGCTTTGCTTCTTCTGGGCTGTCTGGCGGTGATGATCGGCGCGGTCCTGCGCGCGGCGCGGTTGCGTGCACGGACGGCGCGGGCGGAACGCACACAAGGCTGATCGTGGATATTCGTCGCCCGATCCTCTGGGTGGCGCTTGGCAGCGCCGCGGGCGGGGTCGCCCGGTTCTTCGTCTCTGGCGTCGTCGCGCGCGGCATCGGCGGGACCTTTCCCTGGGGGACGATGGTGGTGAACGTCACCGGCGCCTTCGCCATCGGCGTCCTGTCGGCGGCGGCCGGGCGGCATCGGTTCTTCGCCCGGCCGGAGGCCTGGCCGCTTCTTGTCACCGGGTTTCTTGGCAGTTACACGACCGTGGCGTCCTTCAGCCTGCAAACGCTCGCGCTTGCGCGGGACGGTGAAACCCGGCGGGCCGTGGCCAACCTTCTTTTGACCCTCGCGCTCGGCCTCGCCGCCGTTGCGGCCGGTGCCTTCGCCGCGCCCTGGCTGCTGCACGGGATCGGCGCATGAGGCGCGACGGGCTGACGATGGCGCGATGGCGCGATGGCGCGCGTTCCGAGGCGGCGTTCTTCTCTACGCCTTCGTCGCCGCAGGCGCCGCCATCGGCGGCGTCGGGCGCGCGCTGGTCTCGCTCGCATCAATCGAGCTTGCCGGTTCCCGTTTTCCTTGGGGAACGCTTGTCGCCAATGCCGTTGGCTCCTTCTTCATTGGCTTCTACGCCACCCTGACGGAACCCGGCGCCAATATCGGTCTTTCGATCGTGTCCTCGCTGCTTGCGGTCTGGGCGGGAGCCATCATGGCGGCGAGGTTGAACCGGCTGTCCGGAGACCGTGCCCCGTCCGCATCAACAGAATGAGATTTACTGCCCATGGACATGCCAACGAACGCGCAGGCACTGCGTATCTTCATCGGCGAGGACGATAAGGACGGCGGTCGGCCGCTCTACGAAGCCATCGTGCGCAAGGCGCGCGAGATGCACCTCGCCGGCGCGACCGTGCTGCGCGGTGCGCTCGGGTAAGGGCACTCGAGCAGGCTGCATACGACCAAGGTTCTGCGCCCGTCGGAGGACCTTCCCCTCGTCGTCGAGATCGTCGACAGTGAGGAGAAGATCGCGGCCTTCCCGCCCGAGCTCGACAAGCTGATGACCAGCGGCCTCATCACCATCGAGAACGTGCGGGTTCTGCAGTATGGCAAAGCGGGCATCACCGGAAGGAAGGTGAGGTGAGACGATTCTACGTGGGCGTCAGCGGCCGGTCTGGCGCTGGGAGAGTTCATCACTGTCGCTCCAATCCGACGGATCGGCATTTCCCATGAGCCCCGTCCTGTTGAGCAATCCTGTCTTGATCTGGTCCAAGAGCACAGTGGCGGCAAGGACCGCCGCGAATGTGCCGACAAGCAGACTGACGGGCAAAGATGCCATCAGGATGCCGCCTGCCGCCAGGATGGAGGCGATGGCGA
The DNA here is from genome assembly GCA_021813645.1 of Pseudomonadota bacterium. GTDB lineage: Bacteria > Pseudomonadota > Alphaproteobacteria > Rhodobacterales > Rhodobacteraceae > Solirhodobacter. Next base: position 29,517 of record JAKAJW010000158.1, read on the forward strand.
CGTTGCTGAGCGTCGCGGCCGCGACATAGCGGCTGGGTGGGATGCACCAGAAGCGGCCGGGCACGCGCGTGATGTAGATCGTGGCCTGGGCGGAATAAATAAGATAGACGAACATCAGCGTCTGGATCTGCGTGGTCGTCAGGTGCAGCACGGCCATTGCCACCCAGAGAATGGCAAAGGCAAGCACCAGCCAGCCGATGGCCAGAACGCCGCCGACTTTGGCGATTTCGCGCACGTCCCAGTGTTGCGGTGCCGAAGCCCCCTGCACCCGGTCGGTCGCCAGCGTGATCGTGACGACATCATTCAGCACGACGATCACCGCGATCAGTTCAAGTGGTACCGGGAAAAAGCCGGTCGCGATGTAACCGAAGGTAAGCAGCGCCGCGAGTTCGACGGTCCGCGCGATCTTGGTGATCGTCCAGGTCAGCATGCGCCGATAGACGCGCCGTCCGCCCTGCACCACCGAGACGATGCCTTGCAGACCCGGAGCCGTCAGCACGACCTGTGCCGATGCCTTGGCAACATCCGTGGCCGAATGGACCGCGATGCCCACATCCGCCTGTTTCAGGGCGGGCGCGTCGTTCACGCCGTCGCCGGTCATCCCCGTGGCATGACCGGACTTCTGCAGCGCCTGAACCAGGTGGAATTTCTCCTCCGGGAAGAAGCTTGCAAAGCCATCGTATTCCAGCGGGCTGCTCACGGCAGCCGCGGCGTCGCCGAACCGGTCGCCAAGCCCGACCGCGTGACCGACGGCCCGGGCCGTCATGGCCGTATCCCCGGTGACCATCAGCACTCGGATACCGAGCTGACCGATGGCTTTGACAAGCTGGGCCGCGTCCTCGCGCAAGGCATCGCCAAGGGCGACGAGGCCACGGAGGGTCAATTGGCCCTCGGGCCCTGCGGCAATGGCCAGCACGCGCGCGCCCGTCGCGGCCAGTTTTTCGACTTCGGGTCCGAGGTCGGGCAGCGGGGCGGCGAGTGATTGGACGACCTGCGGCGCGCCCATCACCACATGGGTGCCTTGCCCGTCCCGGATGACAATGGCTTCCGACAGCTTGGTCGCGGGGTCGAAGGCCACAAAGCTCTGCCGGGCGAGCGGTGCCAGCGCGCGGGTCCTGAAAGCGCGCAGGATCTCAATCTCGACAGCCCCTTGCGCCGCCTCGTCGCAGGCTGCGGCGGCGAGGGTCAGCACCTGATCCTCGCTTTCCCCGTCAAAGGGGGCGATGGCGGCGAGGGTCTCCTTGTTTTGGGTCAGCGTGCCGGTCTTGTCGATGCACAGCACGTCCATGATGGCGGCTTCCTGCAGCGCCGACAGGCCGGTGACCAGAACGCCCTGGCTCACCAATTCGCGGGCCTCGACCGCGTTGGCGACGGTAAAGGCCGTCGGCATCGTGACCGGCACCGTGGCGATGATCAGCACCAGAAAGAACGGGATCAGCGGCAGAAGGCCGGATCCGCTCCACAACACCGCCGCCACCAGCACCACGGCCAGCACGCCGTCGATGCCGATCAGATAGCGCACGACGGTGAACAGAAGGTGGTCAAGGTGACCGGCCGACCCTGCCGTCCGCACGAGTTCGGCGGTGCGCCCATAAAAGCTCTGCTTGCCGGTGGCAGTGATCGTTCCGGTGGCCTCGCCCCGCGCGACGATGGAGGCCGAATAGATCGTCTCCCCAGCCGACCGCCGGACCACGCCGGATTCTCCCGTCAGCGCGGACTGGTTGACGTCCAGTGTCCCATCGAGGACCGTCAGGTCGGCCGGCACGATATCTCCCGTCCTGATCCTGACCAGATCGCCCGGCACCACCTCGCGCGCGGCAAGGGTCCGCCAGGTGCCCGATCGGCGCACTTGCGCATTGACCTGCAAGCGGCTGCGCAAAAGGTCCAGCGCGGTCTGCGCCCGGCGTTCCTGCACCCCGCCGAGGACCGCGCTGAAGATCAGCCAGCCCGCGATCAATGCCGGAGCCGCCACCTTGCCCAGAAGCACTTCCAGCACGAGCGCCGCCTCGAGCATCCAGGGGATCGGGCCCCAAAGGCGTTTCAGAATACCGCGCAGCAGGTTGGGCGGCGCTTCGCTGATGTCGTTCAGGCCAAATTGGCCCAGGCGGGCTGCCGCCTCCGCCTCCGAAAGACCGTCCGCGGACCCTGGATTGACGCCGTGTGACTGCGCAGCTTCGGCTTTCACAAGCGGCGTTGCGGAAGCGGGGTCGTCGGCTGCGGTCATCTGGGCACCTCGGATTTCCGAACGTCAGGAAAAGTCGCTGTCGCGGTCATGTTACGCCGACACGCCCCCTGCGCGAAAGCCGTGGGCCTGAGTCATCCCGGTCGCCTTGCCCTGCATCAATAGGCAATCGACCGGCAGGGAATAGGTGCCGTTTCGTCAACCTCAGGCAAACGTGCGGGAATTGGCCTGCGCCACCGCCATGCAGGCCATGGGCGGGGCCTTGCCGCAAGGGCCCCATGCGTGCCCCGCGACAAGACCCCCCGGGCGTTCGGTTTTCATGGAAGTCTCCGGCGCAAGAGATTAACGTCCGCAGTGACGCGGACCGGCGCGCATCCGTGGTGATCCGAATTGGTCCCGAAACCGGACCGCAAGACAAGAGGTGGTGAGATGACAGCCCGTATCGAACGCATCGACGCATTGGAAATCCTGGATTCACGCGGCAATCCGACGATCCGGGTGAATGTGCATCTGGACAATGGCATCACCGGCACAGCCTCGGTGCCCTCGGGCGCATCCACCGGCGAGAACGAGGCCGTCGAGTTGCGCGATGGCGATGCGGGCCGCTATGGCGGCAAGGGCGTGCGCAAGGCCGTCGAGAACGTGGAGGGGCGCATTTCGGCGGCGCTGAAGGGACGCGATCCCCTGGACCAGGCCGAACTGGACCAGATCATGATCGATCTGGATGGCACCCCGACCAAGGCGGACCTGGGCGCCAATGCCATCCTCGGCGTTTCGCAAGCCCTGTGTCGCGCGGCGGCGGCAACCTCGGGGATGCCGCTTTACGCCTATCTTGGCGGCGTTGGCGCCACCCATCTGCCAATCCCGATGATGAACGTTCTGAACGGCGGAAAACATGCGGACTCAGGCATGGATTTCCAGGAATTCATGATCTACCCCCACGGAGCGCCGTCCTTCGCCGAGGCGCTGCGCTATGGGGCCGAGACCTTTCACGCCCTCAAGAAAATCCTGACCAAGCAGGGATACAGCACCGGCGTCGGGGACGAGGGCGGATTTGCGCCGAAGCTGAAAAGCAACGACGAGGCCTGCGATCTGATCGTGGAGGCCATCGAAGCGGCGGGCTACCGGCCCGGCGCGGACATCGCCATTGCCCTCGATCCCGCAGCGAGCTCGTTCTTTGAGGAGGGCGTCTATCGGCTCAGCCGCAGCGGGCAGGGCGATCTGTCGTCGGACGACATCGTGGCTCTGTTCAGGCGCTGGGTCGAAAAATACCCCATTGTGTCGATCGAGGACAGCCATGCGGAGAGCGACTGGGCCGGGTATTCGGCCATCACCGCCGCGCTGGGGGATCGCATCCAGATCGTCGGCGATGACAACCTGGTGACCAACACCCGCTTCATCGCCAAGGGCATCGCGGAGAAGGCCTGCAACGCGGCCCTCATCAAGCTCAACCAGATCGGCACCGTCAGCGAGACCGTCTCGGCCATCCAGATGTGCCGCAAGGCGGGCTGGGCCTACGTGATCTCGCACCGCTCGGGCGAGACGGAGGACCCCTTCATCGCGGATTTCGCGGTGGCGATGGGCGGCGGCCAGATCAAGACCGGATCGGCCTGCCGTTCGGAACGCATCGCCAAATACAACCGGCTCCTCGAAATCGAGCATGCCTTGGGATCGCGCGCCGTTCTGGGCGCCTGATCGCAGCGCGCGGGACCTTGATGGTGCGCCGAAGGATCGTGCAACCCGGACACCGATTCCGGTTTGACGACAAGGATCGTTCGGCCTATCCAAAGGCTACGGGATGGAGTTCCCGGTAACCGCCGTCATGGCTGATGACTCCTGCGCAGATACCTGGGCCTTGCCGAGGAGAGGTGTGCAGTGGCGCAAGAGGCAAACCCGTCAGACGACCGGAATCCGGTCGAGGCGCTGCTGAATGATCCGATGGTCCGGATGATGATGGCAGCCGATGGTGTGAGTGCGGACGAACTGCGTGCCCGGCTTGTTGAAACCGGGGTGCGGCTATCCACGCCGCTGCAGGACGCATCATTCGGGGTCTATCGCTACGGTGTGGGCATCATTCTCTTCAATATGGCAGGTGATGTGCTGATGGCGCGGCGCATCGGTTCGACGGACGGAACCTGGCAGATGCCGCAGGGGGGAATCGAGCCCGGCGAAACCCCGATCGCGGCCGCCCTGCGCGAGTTGCAGGAGGAAATCGGCACGACCCATGCCGAGGTCCTTGCAGAAAGCGCAAGCTGGTATCGCTACGATCTGCCCGAGCCGTTTCGCAGGGCAGCGCGCCACAAGGGGTTTGACGGTCAGGTGCAGAAGTGGGTCGCCCTGCGCTTCACCGGCAGCGACACCGAAATCGACCTGAAGACAGCCGAACCCGAGTTCGAGTCCTGGTGCTGGGTCAGCGCGGACGCGGTGCCGGGCCGGGCCTCGCCGTTCCGGCAGGCGTTGTATCGCGCGGTGATCGACGAGTTCCGGGCGTTTGCCTGCCCGCCGTGATCCGCCGTCGGCTGGCGAGCAACTCCCCTCGGGCGGGGCCGGCGCGCGCCGCAGGGCAACTTCATCCGGCCTCGGGCGGCGAGGACTGCGGCCTGGCCCGCCACCCTTCAATGCGACATGAGCAGGGTGATCTCGTCATGCCGCAACATCTCGTCGGTCGTATGGCCGATAAGCCACTCGATCCAGGGGCCGTGGCGGTGAGCCCCCATGACGAGCAGCGTGGCGCCCAGCGCCTTGGCCCGCGCGGCAATCTGGTCACCCAGTTTCTCGTTGTCGCGCGCGACCGCGGCGATCTCGAAACGCACGTCGGCGGCCTTCAGTTCCGCCATGACATCTTCGGCCATTTCGGCCCCTTCCGCGATCAGCAGCACCACGGCGCGGGTGGTGTGCCGGAGGAAGGGCATTGCGGCCTGTGCCGCCCTGCGACAGGCCGGTGTGCCGTTCCAGGCAATGACGATGCACTTGGTCAGTTGTCCCGCCGTGGCCGCAGGCGGCTGACGGGGGGCAACCAGAAACGGACGCTCGACGCCATAAGAGGCGGCGAACATGGCATCACGGCCATCCAGATTGTGGCTGCGCGGGACAACCAGCAGGTCGAAGGCGCGCGCTTCGGACGCGATCACATCGGTTTCCATGCCCGCAACCTGCTTCCACTCTGCGGACACCGGGGCGTCCGGGTGAGCGCCGGTCCAGGCCGCGAACGCAGCCCTGGTCGCCGCCGCGCGATCCTCGGCCGATCCTTCGCTGCGGATCCGCAGATATTGCAGGTCAACCTCTTCCGAACTTGCGATCATCCTGGCTGGATCCACCATGACGTGCAGAGCTTCGATCGTGGCGTCACCAAGGCAGGCCGCCGCCGCTTCGGCGGTGTCAAGGCATGTCTGGACTGTCTGCGCCTCGGGGAGAATGGCCAGGATTTTCGTCGTCATTGCTTAGTGGTCCGATCAGATTCAAGGCGATGCCGGCGGTCTGGCTCGTGCGTGACTGGTCGCGCATGGCTAGGCCGCATCTGCGCGCCGTGGTGGTCGCAGTCAGCGGGGCTGATGATTTCACTGTGCCGGTCGCATTGCAAGATTGCTTCATCGTGATCGGAAGGGGAGGTTGCCGCCCGTCGCCCCGAGATTGACAAAGCACACGGCGGGCCTACACTCGCCACAGGTGATGGGGTTCACCTTGTAACCGCCTTATGGCTGATGACTCCTTTTCTGGCTGTCCGGTCTGGGAAAGGCTTGTGCATGAACCTCTTCTTCTTCTTCCTGCGTTTGATCTTGGCATTCAGACTGCTTGGATCGGCCCTGAGGGTTGCTTCCTCGTGATGCAGCGCGACAGTCTTTTGCAGATTCCGCGGGTTATCCCGGCGCTTCCGCAGGCACCGCTGTTCCAGGGCATCATCCTGCCGTTCGAGGAACGGATGCAGCGCTCTGGCAGTGTCCCCAGCCCCTTCCGCCCTGTCGAGATCTGGCCATGCGGTTGCACGAGGACGGGTGCGCCGTTTGGGTCGGCAGATGTCGCCTCTTGCCGCGCAGGCGGTGATCCGAGACAAGGTCGAGCGGTGCGACGGACGCGCGGGCCCCTGCGCCGCAGCCGCGCCATCTCGACCTCTGTCTGGCCCGCCTCCGGGCGCGGCCTGTGCCGATCCGGACGCCGGAGATGTGCAGATGGAAAGGAACCGTGGTGTTGACCTATCTCTGGATCGCCGTCTTCGGCACGCTGGGCTGCATCGGGCGCTATGGCATGACCCGGCTCATTCAGGGCCTGTTGGGGAACACGTTTCCCTATGCGACGCTGGTCATCAACGTATCGGGCGCCTTCCTGATGGGGTTCCTTTTCGTCGCGACGCTTGAGCGGCTGACCGTCAACCCGCAGTTGCGCACCGGCATCCTGACCGGTTTTCTGGGCGGCTATACGACGTTTTCGACCTATGCCATGGAATCGCTCACCCTCGCCGAACAGGGCGAAACGGGGCGGGCGCTGCTCTACATGGGGCTGTCCAACGGTGTCGGCATTCTGGCGGCCTTCCTTGGGGCGTTTGTGGCCCGCGCTCTTTGAGCCCGCCCGCCGCGCGGGCTCAAGCCGCATCGACAAAGTAGCGGCGATAGACATCTGCGCCAAAGCTGGTCGTGAGCGGTTCGCCTTCATGCAGGCGGAACGAAGCCGCACCGTTCTCGGCCGGGTCGGCGCGCAGGAAGAAGCTGTGTTCGGACTGGGCATGCAATGTGCCGGTAAAGGCGTAAAGGTGCGACACGGTGACCTGCTTCACCCGCCGCGCCTGCAGCGCCCGCGTCACCTGAAGCGCGATTTCGGACCCTTCGCGCTCGTTGGTCGCGGCGAAAGCCTCGTTGAACAGGACCAGAGCATCGGGCGCCAGATGGTCGATGATGCCGCTCATCCGCGCCAGTTCCTCGTCCAGCTTTCCGCTGGACATGCTCGCATCCTCCTCGCGCTTGAAATGGGTGAAGATACCCTGTGCCACGTCGGCCGAGTAGGTCGCGGCAGGGACAAACATGCCCGCCTGCATCATCAGCTGCGCCTGACCCAGACTGCGCAGGAAGGTGGTCTTGCCGCCCCGGTTGGCGCCGGTCACCACGATAAGGTCCGAAGTCCCCGCATCCACGGTATTGCCCACGATCTTTCGCCCCATGCCAAGGGCAAGCGCCAGATCGTAAAGCTCGCGGCAGGTCGTGGCGCGGCCACCCTTCGGCCGGGGGTCGGGCAGACAGGTCGGCATGCCCAGTTCGCCCAGCCTGTCCTTCAGGTTGAGACATGCGACATAGAATGCAAGCTCGGTGCGCAACATGTCGAAGAAGCTGTGGATGTGATCGACCGATTGCCCCAACGCATCGGCCACCTGCGCCAGGCCGCGGTCGCGCAGTTCACCCAGCGCGGTCGCCCCGGCATCGTCGCGCGGCGCAAGGGTGAGGGTGTAACTTTCCTCGTGCGGACCGAAGAGCCAGTTCAGCCAGCCCGCGTTTTCTTCCGACGGCATGCGCAGCACATAATCCCTGGCCTTGCAGGTCTGTCCCATCTCGGCGCTGATCGGCACGCCATGGCGAAACTCCAGCCGTTTTAGATGTGCCGCGACCTCTGCAAAATAGCTGTCGTCAAGTTCCTCGCCCAGCATTGCGAACAGTCGGGAAAAACCGGGGGAGCGGAAATCCGGCCCTGCAAGGGTGGCGATGTCGCGCAGACGGCGCAACGACTCCATGTAGGATTTCATCGCCTCGACCGACCGGCTGAGGATGCTGGACGGTTGGCTGAACCCCAACCCGCCGCCCGCCTTGCGCACCGCCTCGTTCGCCTCGATCGACAGCGCATAGATGTCGCGCACGACCCCAGGATTGGTCAGGGCGTCGCGCAGGATCGCCTGCCGGTAGAGGCTGGTGTCACGGTCAAGCCTGCTGCCGGACAGGAGCCCGCGACGGCTAACTTCGTAGAGGAAGAGGTCATCCCTTGCCATCGCTTGCAGGATCGGCTCGAGTTGCAGATCCCGGAACAGCGCCTCGGACAGCGGCGGCAGGTTTTCCCACGGGCCAGGCGGCTGCCCGTCTCGGCGCGGATAGGGGTTTGCGATCACGATCAGCCACTGATCGGGGTCGAAATCACGGTCGGGGAACATCAGGAAAGCCTTCATGACACGATCCTTTCGGCGATCTGCTCGGCAGTCAGCCCATGCCGGCGGGCGAGGAAGATGGCGAAGGCGTTGCCGTCGGCGGGTTTGCGGATGATCTTGAAGGTGCGCTCGACCGGGTTCTCCGGAACGACCGTGCTGGCGCAACTGACCACTGTCGGACCCAAGCGCGAAATCTCGTCCAGGAAGGTCACGCAGACGCAGATCAGGTCGCGTTCAATGATTTGCGTCATCACCTTGGTGGCCAGTTCCACCGCATCGGTCAGCGAGGTCGAGGCAAAGATCTCATTTATGATCACCACGCTGTCCGATGTGGCGGCCTGAAGGATCTCGTGGATGCGAAACACCTCGTCCTCCAGCTTGCCGCGCTGGGTGGCCACGGTTTCCTCGCGCTCGAAATGGGTGAAGAGCCGGTCGAAGAGAAACAGCCGTGCCGAGGCGCCGGGGACCGGGCAGCCCAAGGCCGCCAGATAATGAAGCTGGCCCACCATGCGCGCGAAGGTGGTCTTGCCGCCCTGATTGGGACCGGTGATGACGATGACACGCTCTGGCCCGTCCAAATGAAAGTCGTTGGTGACGATTGCCGTTCCCGCCGCCACCATCTTGTGGGCCAGGGCGATGTCGAACGTGGCCTCGACGCTTTCAGTCTTGTCGGTCCGCGAAAGCTTGGGCGTGCAGACGGGCAATCCTGCCTGCCGCAGCGGTGCGAGATAGGCCGACCAGGCGAGGTAGAACTGGATCTCGCGGTCGAACCGCAGGATCACCGGGTCGATGAACGCGGACCAGGTTTCAGCGAAGGAGGACAGTCGGGCGAAGGGTTCGGGGAAAAGCAGGGCGACGCGGTCGAGGATTCCGGATTCCACATGGTTCATCTCTGCCATCTCGGGGAATTTCCAGTCGCGGCCCTTGCCGGCGCGCTGGCGGAATTTCTCGAAGGTGCGTGTCACGATGTCGCTGTAATCCCCGCTTTCGTTGTAGCGGCTCACGCGCACCGTGCCGGCCCCGATCAGCAGGCTGTAGCGCAGGCTTGCCATCGCGCCGCGCACCGCGGTCGCCTCGGCGCACAGCGTTGTGAACCGCGACCCGGCGACGTGGTCCGACAACCAGGCACCGAAGGCCGTCAGCCCGCGCGATGTCGGCTTCGCCGACGCAAGGTCGGCCGACAGGGCAGAGACGACGGCGACGTAATCTTCGGCGGCAGCGACCAGACCGGCCTGCTTCTGGCGAACGTAATAGAATTTGCCGGTGCGCGTCAGGGTTTCGCGCACTTTGCGCATGCGCTCCGCGAAGGACAGCAGTGCCTGATACACAGGCGCGGCCTCAAGGTCGCGGAACACCTCGTGCCGCCAGGCCAAGGCATCGAGATCTCGCAGGGGCTGATGGAAGAACGCCTCCAGCGCGTATTCCGTGAAGCCCGAAATGGCCTGCTTCACGATCTGATCGAGGTTCAGATCGTGAAAACAGTCCGGCTGCAGCGGGGGCGGCGATTGCAGCAGATCCTTCGGACCGAAGAGAATGCTGGAAAATCCCTCGGCAGAACCCGCGGCCGACATCGGAACGACCGGGCTAGCCAGATCCGAACTGTCTTTCCGATCCATCTCACTGACCCCCACTGTCCGGTCCGAATGCCCGGATGGATTTGGGCAGCTTGCGCAAGCCCAAGTGGAAACGTCAGGAGTCATCAGCCAAGACGGCGGTTGTGGGGAACCCCATCCCCGTCAACCAGAGATTGGAGTGTTCCGTCTCAATGTCAAGCGGGGAAGGTTCGTTGCGTGCTGATTACCAAAAGGCCAGCTTTGCGCCGTCACCGACAAGCAAGGCACGGGCATGCAGGGTGAAGCCCGTGACGATGGCCGATCGCCAGAGAAGGTTCGACCGCAGTCCCTTTCCCTCCGCCAATCAGCCCTTTTTCCTTCTCCTGTCGCCGAAGATGTGCCGGTTCCTGCGCTTGGCCTTGGCGTGGCTGGGGTCCTGGCGCGGCTGGGGCCGTGCCGTGCAGGGGGGGGCAGCTTCGGCTCGATTCTCAATTTGACAGAACTGGAACGTTCTAATAAAAACTGGAACGTTCCACATTCCGGGGGGAGGAATCAGTATGCGGTGGGGTCTCGCGGGGGCGAGCACGATTGCGGCCGAGCACATGATCCCGGCCTTCCGGGCGCATGGCGACGAGATCGCATGGGTGGCCAGCGGCAATCCGGACCGCGCGCGGCGCTACGCCGCCGAGCATGGCATCGGCCGGGGCTACGGCGCGCTGGACGAGGCGCTGGCCGCGGGCGGCGTCGACGCGCTCTACATCTCCTCGACGAACGAGAAGCATGCGCCCCAGGCGCTCGCCGCCATCGCCGCCGGTGTGCATGTCCTGTGTGAGAAGCCGCTCTCCATTTCGGTGGACGAGGCCGCCGGGATGGTGGCGGCGGCCGAGCGGGCGGGCCTGGTCTTCGCCACCAACCATCACCTGCGCTGCGCGGGCAGCCATCGGGCGATCCGCGAGTTGATCGCCTCCGGCGCGGTCGGCCGGGTGTTGTCGCTGCGCGTGCATCACGCGGTGTATCTGCCGCCGCATCTGCAGGGCTGGCGCATCAACGATGCCGGGGCCGGGGGCGGGGTGATCCCCGACATCACCGTGCATGACGCCGACACCGTGCGTTTTCTGCTGGGCGAGGACCCGGTCGCGGTGGTGGCGCTCGACGGCACCTCGGGCCTGGGCGAGGGGGTCGAGGATTCCGTCATGTCGGTCTGGGCCATGCCCTCGGGCGCGATGGTCACCGCGCATGAGAGCTTCACCCATCCCTTCGCCGGCAGCGGGCTCGAGGTGCATGGCACCGCGGGCTCGATCTTCGCGCGCGGGGTGATGACGCAGCGGCCGGTCGGCGAGATCGAGCTGGTGACGGCCGAGGGGCGCCGGCCGGTCTCCTTCTCCGGCCACAATCTCTATGTCGAAGGCGTCCGGATGTTCCGCGAGGCCGTCGCGGGCCAGGGCCAGCCGGCGGCCAGCGGGGCGGACGGCATCAAGTCGCTGACGGTGGCGCTCGCGGTGCGCGCGGCGGCGCGCAGCGGGCAGCGCGTTTCAGTCGAGTACGGAGCATGACGATGGGCAAGGTCGTTTCGCCAGAGGAGGCCGCGCGCCGCATCCCCGACGGGGCGGTGATCACGGTCTCGTCTTCCTCCGCGCTCGGCTGCCCGGACCGCATGTTGCGGGCGATCGGCGAGCGGTTCGACCAAGAGGGGCATCCGCGCGATCTGACCGCGCTGCACCCGATCGCGGCGGGCGACATGTATGGCGTCAAGGGCGTCGACCACATCGCCAAGGACGGGCTGCTGGCGCGGATCCTGGCCGGCTCGTATCCTTCGGGCCCGTCGAGCCTGCCGATGCCGGAAATCTGGAAGATGGTCGTCGAGGACCGCGTTGCGGCCTATAACGTGCCCTCGGGCATCCTGTTCGACATGCACCGCGAGGCGGCGGCGCGGCGGCCCGGCGTGCTGACCAAGGTCGGGCTGGAGACCTTCGCCGACCCGATCCGGGAAGGCTGCGCGATGAACGCCCGCGGCGCCGCCCGGCCGATCGTTCGCCGGGTGGAGTTCGACGGCGAGACCTGGCTGCATTTCCCGAACATCCAGCCCGATGTCTGCATCCTGCGGGCCACCACCGCCGACGAGCGCGGCAACCTGACCTACGAACACGAGGGCGCCTATCTCGGCGGGCTGGAGCAGGCCATCGCCACGCGCAACCACGGCGGCCTGGTCATCGCCCAGGTCAAGCGGGTCACCGCCGCCGGATCGCTGCGGCCGCATGACGTGCGGGTGCCGGCGCATCTGGTCGATCTGATCGTGGTCGATCCCGATCAGAAGCAGACCTGCGAGACGCCCTACGATCCGGCGATCTCGGGTCAGGTCATGCGGCCCTGGTCGAGCTTCCATCTGGCTGAGCATGGGGTGGAGAAGGTCATCGCCCGCCGCGCGGCGCTGGAGCTGAAGGCGGGGATGACGGCCAATCTCGGCTTCGGCATCTCGGCCATCGTGCCGCGCATCCTGCTGGAGGAAGGCGCGCCGCAGGCGGTGACCTGGGCCATCGAGCAGGGCGCAGTGGGCGGCATGCCCTTGACCGGTTTCGCCTTCGGCTGCGCGTCGAACGCCGACGCCTATGTGCCCTCGCCGCAGCAGTTCATCTACTTCCAGGGCGCCGGCTTCGACATGTCGTTCCTGTCGTTCCTCGAGGTCGACGTCGAAGGCAACGTGAATGTCTCGAAGCTCGGCAAGAAGCCCTATCTGACGGCCGGCTGCGGCGGCTTCGTGGACATCACCGCCCATGCGCGGGAGATCGTCTTCTCCGGCTGGTTCGAGGCCGGGGCGGAGGTCGAGCTGGGCGAGGTCGGGCTGACGGTGAAGAAGCCCGGCAAATTCGCCAAATTCGTCGACAAGGTCGAGCATGTCACCTTCTCCGGCCGGCGCGCGCGCGCGCAGGGCCAGGTGATCCTCTACGTCACCGAGCGCTGCGTGGTGCGGCTGACCGAGACCGGCCTTGTCGCGACGGAGATCATGCCCGGGATCGTGCCGGAGCGGGACATCGTCGCCGCTTCGCAGGGCCGGGTGCAGATTGCGCCCGATGCCAAGGCGATGCCGCTGAGCCTGCTGAAGCGCGCGCCGATGGGGTGGCAGCCATGAGCCAGATCCGCATGCATCTGCGCGGGCCGGTGGCCGAGCTCAGGCTCGACAACCCGTCCAAGCTGAACGCCTTCACGGTCGAGATGCTGCGCCAGCTCGCCGAGTTCTGCGACACGCTCGACCGGCGCACGGATGTGCGGCTGGTGCTGGTGACAGCGGAGGGCGAGCGCGCCTTCTGCGCCGGCGCGGACATCACCGCCTGGGGCGGGCTGTCGCCGGCGGAATTCGCCCGCCACTGGGTGCGCGACGGCCACCGCATCTTCGACCGGCTGGCGCGCCTGTCGAAGCCGACCGTCGCGGCGATCTCCGGCCATGCCTTCGGCGGCGGGCTGGAGCTGGCCGCGGCCTGCGACCTGCGGGTGATGGCGCCGAAGGCCACGCTGGCGCTGCCGGAAGCCGGGGTTGGGATCGTGCCCGGATGGTCGGGCACGCAGCGGCTGGCCCGGCTGATCCCGGAGCCGATGCTGAAGGAAATGGCGCTGTTCGGCCGCCGTCTGACGGCCGAGCGGGCGCTGGCCTGCGGCTTCGTGGCCGAAGTCGCGGAAGATGCCAGGGCCGCCGCCGAGGCCTTGGCCGAGCGTATCGTCGCCAGCTCGCCGCGCTCGATCGAGATCAGCAAGGCGATGATCCACGCCGCCGTCGGCGAGGATCGCGGCGCCTCGGTCGAGATGCTCGGCTCGGGCATGATTGCGGCGACGGAAGACCGCGCCGAGGGCGTCACCGCGTTCCGCGAGAAGCGCAAACCAGAATTTCCAGGGACTTGAGCATGACCGAACTTACCCTCATCGCCGCCTTTGAAGCCGTGGATCATGGCGCCTTCGAAGGCCGCCACCTGATCGGCGGCGCCTGGCGGGGCAGCGAAGACGGGGCGACCTTCGACCGGCTCTCGCCCTCGCATGGCATTCTGGTGAGCCGTTCCGCGCAGGGCGGGGCGCAGGAGACCGAAGCGGCCATTCAGGCCGCCCGGGCCGCCTTCGACAGCGGCATCTGGAGCCAGGCGACCGGCAAGAGCCGCGCCGCTGTGCTGCTGAAGGTCGCCGAGTTGATCGAGCGGGACGCCGAGAAGATGGCCCGGCTGGAGACGCTGGAAACCGGCAAGCCGATCACCCAGGCCCTGGGCGAGGTGTCCGGCGCGGCCGATCTGTGGCGCTACGCGGCGGCGCTGGCCCGGACGATGCATGGCGACAGCCACAACACGCTGGGGCCGGACATGCTGGGCGTGGTGCTGAAGGAGCCGATCGGCGTCGTCTCGATCATCACGCCGTGGAATTTCCCGTTCTGGATCCTTAGCCAGAAGCTGCCCTTCGCACTGGCCGCGGGCTGCACCTGTGTGGTCAAGCCGTCCGAACTCACCCCCTCGACCACGGTGATGCTGGGCGAGCTGCTGATCGAGGCCGGGCTGCCGGCCGGGGTGGTGAACATCGTGCTGGGCTACGGCAAGCCGGTGGGCGCGCTGATGGCGGAGCATCCGGCGGTGGACATGATCACCTTCACCGGCTCGACCGCCGTCGGCCGGTCGATCGCGGCGGCCGCCGCGGGCACGCTGAAGAAGGTGGCGCTGGAGCTGGGTGGCAAGAACCCGCAGGTGATCTTCCCGGACGCCAACCTCGACGACGCGGCCGATGCGATCACCTTCGGCATCTACTTCAACGCCGGCGAATGCTGCAATTCGGGCAGCCGGATCATCGTCCACGAGGATGTCGCCGAGGCGATCGTCGAGCGGGTCGTCGCCCTCTCGCGCAAGGTGGCCTTCGGCGACCCGCTGCATCCCGAGACGCAGGTTGGCGCCATCGTTTCGAAGGCGCATCAGCAGAAGATCGACGGCTATGTGCGCGAGGCGGTCGCTGCCGGCGCCCAGGTTCGCCTCGGCGGGGCGGCGCTGCAGATCGAGGGGCTGCCGGGGGAGTTCTATCAGCCCACCGTCGTCTCCGGCGTGACCCCCGACATGGCGATCGCGCGCGAGGAGGTGTTCGGCCCGGTGCTTTCGGTGCTGACCTTCCGCAGCCTCGACGAGGCCGTGGCGCTGGCCAATGACGCCGCCTATGGCCTGTCGGCCGGGGTGTGGAGCGAGAACGTGCATACCTGTCTCGATTTCGCGCGCCGGGCGCAGGCCGGGACCGTCTGGACCAACACCTGGATGGACGGCTTCCCCGAACTGACCTTCGGCGGCATGAAGCAGAGCGGGCTCGGCCGCGAGATCGGGCCTTACGGATTGGAGGAGTTTCTCGAGGTGAAAACGGTCGCGATGCGGATCGGCCGCACGCGGGCGCCTTGGGTAAAGACCCGCTGACGGAGCGTCGGCGGCTGGACGGACTACGCAAACAAATGGGAGGAACTTGATGCGTGGCTATCTTGGCAAGACTATGAAGGCGGTTGCCGTCCTCGCGCTCACCACCGGTGTGGCGCGCGCGGAGGGCAGCGTGGAAGTGCTGCACTGGTGGACGTCGGGCGGCGAGGCCGCGGCGCTCAACGTGCTGAAGCAGGACCTGCAGAAGGAAGGCATCTCCTGGAAGGACATGCCGGTCGCCGGCGGCGGCGGCGAGCAGGCGATGACGGTGCTGCGGGCGCGGGTGACCGCGGGCGACCCGCCGACGGCCGTGCAGATGCTCGGCTATGACATCCTCGACTGGGCCAAGCAGGGCGTGCTGGCCAATCTCGACGCCGTGGCCAAGAAGGACAACTGGGACGCGGTCGTGCCCGACGCGATCAAGAAGTTCTCCAAGTATGACGGCCACTGGATCGCCGTTCCGGTCGATGTCCACTCGACCAACTGGGTCTGGGCCAACAAGCACGTGCTCGACAGCCTCGGCATCGCCCAGCCGAAGACCTGGGACGATTTCATCGCCGCCATGCAGAAGGTGAAGGACGCGGGCAAGATCGCGCTCGCCATGGGCGGCCAGCCCTGGCAGGAAGCCACGATGTTCGACGGCGTGGTGCTGTCGGTCGGCGGGCCCGAGTTCTACAAGAAGGCCTTCATCGACCTCGACCCGGCCGCGCTCGGCGGGCCGCAGATGGTCGAGGCCTTCAAGCGGATGGGCCAGCTGCGCAGCTTCGTCGACCCGAACTTCTCGGGCCGCGACTGGAACCTGGCCTCGGCCATGGTCATCAAGGGCGACGCCGCCTTCCAGATGATGGGCGACTGGGCCAAGGGCGAGTTCCTGCGCGCGAACCAGAAGCCAGGCGTCGATTTCGAATGCTTCCGCACCCCGGGCACCGAAGGCGACGTAACCTTCAACTCCGACCAGTTCGTGATGTTCAAGGTCGGCAAGGCGCAGCAGCCGGCGCAGGACGCGATGGCCGAGGCGGTGATGTCGCCGGCCTTCCAATCCTCGTTCAACGTGGTGAAGGGCTCGGTTCCGGCCCGGACCGACGTGCCGGACACCGCCTTCGACGCCTGCGGCAAGATGGCCATGGCGCAGCTGAAGGCGGCCGACAAGAACGGCACGCTGCTGGGCTCGATGGCGCATGGCCATGCCAATCCGGCGGCGGTGAAGAACGCGATCTACGACGTGGTGACCGCGAACTTCAACGGCCAGTACAGCGCCGAGCAGGCCGCCAAGGAACTGGTCAAGGCCGTGGCGCTGGCGCAGTAATCCAGCCATGGGGGCCGGCCGCGCGCCGGCCCCCACCCAACGCAGGTATCAAGGGAGGAAGCCGTGGCCCGCTCGACCGCGATCGACATGCGCACCCGGCTGCAGGAATGGATCCCGAAGATCGTGCTGGCGCCCTCGGTCGCCACGACGCTGATCTTCGTCTATGGCTTCATCCTGTTCACCGTCTATCTCTCGTTCACGAACAGCAAGATCCTGCCGACCTACGGTTGGGTGGGCTGGCACAACTACTGGCGGCTGTTCCAGCTGCCGATGTGGAGTGTGGCGCTTGAGAACCTGGCGATCTTCGCCTCGCTCTACATCGCGATCTGCATCGCGATCGGGCTGGGGCTGGCGATCTTCCTGGATCAGAAGATCCGGGGCGAGGGCATGCTGCGGCCGATCTTCCTCTATCCGATGGCGCTCAGCTTCATCGTGACCGGCACCGCCTGGAAGTGGCTGCTCGACCCCGGCATCGGCATCGAGCACACGCTGCACCTTTGGGGCTGGACCAGCTTCCACTTCACCTGGATCAAGGACTCGAACTACGCGATCTATTGCGTGGTGCTGGCGGCGGTCTGGCAGACCTCGGGCTTCGTCATGGCAATGTTCCTGGCCGGGCTGCGCGGGATCGACAACGAGATCCTGAAGGCCGCGCAGATGGACGGCGCCTCGAACTGGAATCTCTACCGGCGGATCATCATTCCGCAGCTGCGGCCGGCGTTCCTGTCCGCCTTCGTGATCCTCGCTCACCTGGCGATCAAGTCCTACGATCTCGTCGTGGCGCTGACCGGCGGGGGCCCGGGCTGGGCGACCCAGTTGCCCGCGACCTTCATGTATTCCTACACCTTCACCCGCAACGAGATGGGCGTCGGGGCCTCGTCTGCCGTGATCATGCTGATGATGATCGCCGCGATCATGATCCCCTACCTCTACGCCGAATTGAAGGAGCCGAAGTGATGTCCGCCGCGACCCCGGGAAATGCGGTCAGCACCGGCCGGTTCACCCGCGTGCTGATCTATGTGACGCTGCTGATCTTCGCGCTGTTCTATCTGCTGCCGCTCGCCGTGATGCTGCTCAACTCGGTCAAGCCGCTGAGCGAGATCACCGGCGGCAACATGATGGCGCTGCCGAAGGTCTGGACGATCAAGCCCTGGCTCGAGGCCTGGTCCACCGCCCAGATCGGCGTGCAGCCGACCGGCCTGCGGCCTTATTTCATCAACTCGATCGAGATCGTGGTGCCGGCGGTGGTGATCTCGACGGTGCTGGGGGCGCTGAACGGCTATGTGCTGACCAAGTGGCGGTTTCGCGGCGCCCAGGTCCTGTTCGGGCTGATGCTGTTCTCCTGCTTCATCCCGTTCCAGATCGTGCTGATCCCGATGGCGCGGGTGCTGGGCCTGCTCGGCCTGGCCGGCACCGTGCCGGGGCTGATCCTGGTTCATGTCGTCTATGGGATCGGCTTCACCACGCTCTATTTCCGCAACTACTATGCGGCCTTCCCGACCGAGTTGGTGCGGGCTGCGCAGATCGATGGCGCGGGGTTCTTCCGCATCTTCTGGCGCATTCTGCTGCCGCTGTCGGGGCCGATCATCGTGGTCTCGGTGATCTGGCAATTCACCAATATCTGGAACGACTTCCTGTTCGGCTCCTCGTTCGCGGGCCAGGCCAGCCAGCCGATTACGGTGGCCCTCAACAACCTGGTGCAGAGTTCCACCGGGGTGAAGGCCTACAACGTCCATTTCGCGGGGGCGATCTACGCGGCGCTGCCCACACTCGTCGTCTACATCGTCTCGGGCCGGTTCTTCGTGCGCGGCCTGATGGCGGGATCGGTCAAGGGATAATTGCCATGGGCTTTCTGGATATCGCCAACGTCACCAAGTCCTATGGGAATGTCGAGGTCCTGCATAAGGTCGATATCTCGGTCGCGGAGGGCGAGTTCCTCGTCCTCGTCGGCCCCTCGGGCTGCGGCAAGTCCACCTTGCTGAACATGATCGCCGGGCTCGAAGGCATCACCTCGGGCGAGATTGCGATCAAGGGCCGAGCGATGAACGGGGTGCATCCCTCGAAGCGCAACATCGCCATGGTGTTCCAGAGCTACGCGCTCTACCCCAATATGACGGTGGGGCAGAACATCACCTTCGGGCTCGAGATGCACGGCACGCCGAAGCCGGAGCGCGAGGCGGCGATGAAGAAGGTCGCCGCCATGCTGCAGATCGACAAGCTCTTGGACCGCAAGCCCGGCCAGCTGTCGGGCGGCCAGCGGCAGCGCGTCGCGATGGGGCGGGCGCTGGTGCGCAACCCCGACGTGTTCCTGTTCGACGAACCGCTGTCGAACCTCGACGCCAAGCTGCGTGTCGACATGCGCACCGAGATCAAGAAGCTGCACCAGTCGCTGAAGACGACGATTGTCTATGTCACCCACGACCAGATCGAGGCGATGACGCTCTCGACCCGGATCGCGGTGATGAACAAGGGCTATGTCCAGCAGCTCGGCACGCCCAAGGAGATCTACGACACGCCGGCGAATATCTTCGTGGCGACCTTCATGGGCTCGCCGGCGATGAACATCGTTCCGGCGCGGGTGGTGATGCAGGACGGCGCCCCGCATGCCGAGGTGCGAGATGCCAGCGGCGGCGTGCAGCGCCTGCGGTTCAGCCAGCAGAACCTGGCGGGCTGGCAGGGGCGCGAGATCGCGTTGGGCATCCGTCCCGAGGCGATCACCGATCCGGAGGGGGCGGACCGCAAGTCGGGCAATATCCAGACCCTGACCAATCTGGTGGGCGTCACGGAGCCGGCCGGCTCCGATACCTTCGTCACCATGGCGCTGTCGGGCAAGGACGTGATCGGGCGCATGCGCGCCGATGCCGCCGTCGTGGCCGGCCAGACCTTCGAGTTCGCGGTGAACATGGAGAAGGCGGTGGCCTTCGATCCGGCGACGGAAGAACGCATCGCGCCATGACGGCCCCCGACATCGTCATCATCGGCTCGGGCATGGGGGGCGCGACGCTGGCCGCGGCGCTCGCCCCGACGGGCCGAGCCATTCTGATCGTCGAGCGTGGCGAGCGCCTGGCGAACACGCCGGAGGCGCGCGACGCCGGGGCGATCTTCGCGCGCGGACATTTCCGCCCGCGGGAGGAATGGCTCGATGGCGCGGGGCAGCCCTTCAACCCGGGCAATTACTACTACGTCGGCGGCAATTCGAAGTTCTACGGAGCCGTGCTGATCCGCTACCGCGCCGAGGATTTCCGCCCGCTGCGCCATATCGGCGGCACCACCCCGGGCTGGCCGATCTCCTACGCCGAGATGGAGCCGTTCTACAGCGCGGCGGAGGCGCTCTACCGCGTTCGCGGGTGCACGGGCGAGGATCCGACGGAGCCGCCGCGCTCGCAGTCCTATGCCTATCCGCCGGTTCCCGACGAGCCCGATATCGCCGATTTCCGCCGGCGGCTGGAAGCGGTGGGCCTGCATCCGGCCTCGCTGCCGCTCGGGGTGGACATTTCCCGCTGGCTCGCCTCGGGCCAGACCCCCTGGGATGCCTTTCCCGACACCTGCGGCGGCAAGATGGATGCCGAGACGGTCGGCCTGGCCGAGGCGCTGAAACATCCGAACGTGACGCTGGCGAGCGGGACCAAGGCGGTTCGGCTCGAGGCCGGGCCGGACGGCCGGATCGCCGGGGTGGAGATCGAGACGGCGGGGCGGCGCGAGGTCGTGCGGGCGCCGTTGGTCGTGCTTTCGGCCGGGGCGGTGCAGTCGGCGGCGCTTCTTCTCGGCTCGGCCACCGCGGCATGGCCGAAGGGGCTGGCGAACGCGTCCGACCAGGTCGGCCGCAATTTCATGAACCACAACTGCTCGGCAGTGCTGGCGCTGCATCCGTTGCGGCGCAACCGGTCGGTCTATGAAAAGACCCTTATGGTCAACGATTTCTACCTGAGCGGCGGGCCGAATGGCGAGCCGCTGGGCAATATCCAACTGCTTGGCAAGATCTCCGGGCCGATCCTCGCCGCGGTCTCCTCCCTGCCGCGTCCGCTGGCCGGCTGGATCGCCGGGCGGTCGATCGATCTCTATGCCATGTCCGAGGATCTGCCGAACCCGGAGAGCCGCGTCACCCTCGAGGGTGGGCGCATCCGGCTCGATTGGAAACGCTCGAACTGGGAGGCGCATCTTGCGCTTGTCGCCCGGCTGAAGGGCCTGTTGCGCAGGGCCGGCTACCCGGTCGTGCTGTCGCGGCCGTTCGACCGTCGCACCCCTTCGCATCAATGCGGCACGGCGCGGATGGGGGCGGATCCCGCCGCCAGCGTCGTGGACAGCTATTGCCGGAGCCACGACCACAGGAACCTCTTCGTGGTCGATGCCTCGGTGCTGCCCACGTCGGCCGCGGTCAATCCGGCCTTGACGGTGGCCGCGCTGGCGCTCCGCGCGGCGCAGCATATCCGCCAGACGGAGTTCGCGGCATGACGGCGAGAGTCAACAACAGCAAGGCACGCGCTGCGAAGGCCGTCCGGGCTGCGCTAGGATAGAGGAAGCGATGCAGGCTAACTTCGACTTTATCATCGTCGGCGGCGGCTCGGCCGGGTCCGTGGTCGCGGCCCGGCTGACCGAAGACCCGGCCGTGAAGGTTCTGCTGCTCGAGGCCGGGCCGCGGGACTGGCATCCGTTCTTCCATGTCCCTGCCGGCTTCGCGAAGATGACCAAAGGGATCGGGTCCTGGGGCTGGGAAACGGTTCCCCAGCGCCACATGCAGAACAAGGTGTTCCGCTACACTCAGGCCAAGGTGATCGGCGGCGGCTCGGCGATCAACGCCCAGATCTACACCCGCGGCAATGCGCAGGACTACGACGACTGGCGCCAGAGGGGCTGCGCGGGCTGGGGCTATGAGGACGTCTTGCCCTATTTCCGCAAGGCCGAGGACAACGACACCTACGACAACCGCTATCACGGCAAGGGCGGCCCGCTCGGCGTCAGCCAGCCTATCGCGCCGCTGCCGGTCTGCGAGGCCTATTTCGAGGCCGCCGCGGCGCTGGGGATTCCGCGCAATCCGGACGTGAACGGAGAACGGCAGGATGGCGTCGCCTATTACCAGCTGACCCAGCGCAAGGCGCGCCGGTCCTCGGCCGCGATGGCCTATCTGGCCCCGAACCGCGGCCGCAAGAACCCCACGGTCAGGACCGGAGCGGACGTCCGCCGGCTGCTCGTGGCCAACGGCCGGGCGACCGGGGTCGAACTGATGACCGGCGAGCGGCTGCTGGCCGGGGTCGAGGTCATCTTGTCCTCGGGCGCGATTGGCACGCCGCGGCTGCTGCAGCTGTCGGGGATCGGCCCGGCCGCGCATCTCGAGAGCCTCGGGATTCCGGTCGTCTACGATCAGCCGGGCGTCGGGGAGAACCTGCAGGACCATCTCGATCTCTACTGCATCTGCGAGCTCAACGGGCCCTACAGCTATGACCGCTATGCCAAGCCGCAGTGGGCGGCGCTAGCGGCGTTGCAGTACCTCTTCACCCGCAAGGGGCCGGTCGCCTCGTCGCTGTTCGAGACCGGCGGGTTCTGGTACGCCGATCCGGACGCCCGTTCGCCGGACATCCAGTTCCACCTCGGGCTCGGCACCGGGATCGAGCATGGCGTTGCCTCGATGCCGATGGGGGGGATCACCCTCAACTCCTGTTACCTGCGCCCGCGCTCGCGCGGGACGGTGCGGCTGCAATCGGCCGACCCGGCGGCGGCGCCGCTGATCGACCCGAACTACCTGCAGGATGCGCGCGACCGTGAGATGTCGATCCGGGGCCTGCAGATCACGCAGGAGATCCTGGCCCAGGCGCCGATGAAGCGCTTCATCAAGGCTGAGCGCCTGCCGGGCCCGGAGGTGAAGACCGATCAGGACTATTTCGACTTCATCTGCCAGCACTCCAAGACCTCGCATCACAGTGCCGGCACCTGCCGGATGGGGCCGGATGCCGAGGCGGTCGTCGATATCCGCCTGCGGTTCAACGGCATCGAGGGGCTGCGCGTGGTGGACAATTCGATCATGCCCACCGTGATCTCGTCGAACACCAACGCGGCGGCGATCATGATCGGCGAGAAGGCCTCTGACCTGATCCGCCAGGATCATGCATGAGCGGGACCGGTCAGCCGGTCCCCGCTTGCCCGGGAACCTCGCTTAGGGTCAGGTTGATCGGCACCGAACAGAGACGGAACGAGCGCAATGGAGCGTAGACCGACGATCATCGACGTGGCGCGCAAGGCGGGCGTCTCCAAGTCCACCGTGAGCCTCGTCCTGCAAAACAGCCCATCGGTGCGCGAGCAGACCCGCCAGCAGGTGCGCGATGCAATGGCGGAGATCGGCTACGTCTACAACCGCGCGGCCGCCAACCTGCGCAGCGCGGGGGCGGGGCTGATCGGGCTGGTCATCAACGACCTACGCAACCCGTTCTTCACCGAGTTCGCCACCTCGCTGCAGATGGCGCTTTCGGCCCGGGGCTTCGCGACCGTCGTTGCCAATACCGATGAGGATCCGCGGCTGCAGGCGCAGGTGATCGCCGCGATGATCGAACACGGGGTTTCGGCGCTCATCATCTCGCCCGCCTATGCGGATGGCGACGGCGCCTTCGACGCGATCGCGCGGGCCGGCATCCCCACCATGCAGGTTTTGCGCAAGGTGGATGCGCGGGTCGAGCTGTTTCCCTTCGCCGCGCCGGACTATCTGGCGGGCAGCCGGATTGCGACCGCTCATCTACTTGACGGCAAGGCCCGCCGCATCGCCTTCGTCGGCGGGCTCGAGGGCCGCAGCGTGACCCAAGAGCGGATGGCCGGCTATCTGGAAGTGCTGAAATCGGCTGGCATGCCGCCCTTGACGCTCTTCGGCCGGTCGAGCCGGAGCTTCGGCCGCGATGTCGCCCGACGGTTGGCGCAGGAGCACCCCGAGGTGGACGCGGTTGTCTGCTTCAACGATCTCGTGGCGCTCGGGCTGATTGCCGGTTGTGCCGAGATCGGCCGGCCGGTCGGCGGCGCGGGGCTGCGGGTCGTCGGTTTCGACGATATCGAGGAATGCAGCCAGATCTGGCCGAGCCTCTCCTCTGTCCGCTGCGGCATTGCCGGCTTCGGCGAGGCGATCGCCGCGACCATCCTCGGCTGGCTGGAAGATGGCCGGGTGCCGCCGCCGGAAAGTCGGACGGCGGTCCAGCTGATGATCCGCGATTCCAGCGCCCTGTCGCCCGCGCCTCGGCCGGGCAGCCCACGTCACGCCGAACCGGAGGTTCCCTCTTGAGCCTGGATATTCCGCAGCACATCCTCGACTCCCTGACCGATGTCGACATGCCCCGGCTGGGGCGAGAGCCCGAACTGGCAGAGCGACTGTCGGTCGCCGGCCACGGCCTCCCGGTCTTCTCGGCCGGTGCGTTGGTCGTCGGCAGCGGCGCGGCGGGGCTGCGCGCGGCGGTGGAGCTGAAGCGCCGCGGGGTGGATGTCGCGATCCTGACGCAGAGCGCCTGGGGCGGCACCTCGGCCTGTTCCGGTTCGGACAAGCAGACCCTGCACACGGCCAACACCTCCGACCAGGGCGACAATTACCGCGACATGGCGGCGGCGATCCGCGCCGGCGGCGCGATGGACGAAGACACGGCCTATGTCGAGGCGGTGGGCTCCGCCCGGGCGATGGCCTCGCTGCAGTTCCTCGGGCTGCCGCTGCCGCAGGACCGGCTTGGCGGCACGCTGCGCTACAAGACCGATCACGACGAGGTCGGCCGGGCCACCAGTTGCGGACCGCGCACGTCGCGGCTGATGGTCAAGGTGCTGGCGCAGGAGGCGATCCGGCTCGGTATTCCGGTCTTCAACCAGATGACCGCGGTTCGTATCCTGCGGGGCGAGGGCGGCGACGTTCTGGGCCTGGTCGCGCTTCGCGCGAAGGAGCGGGGCGACGGCAATCCGCTGGGCGCCGTGTTCTTCCGTGCCCCGGTTCTGGTGCTTGCCGCCGGGGGCCCGGGCGAGCTCTACCGTGACAGCGTGTTCCCGAACGGCTGTTTCGGTTCGCTTGGGCTAGCGCTCGAAGCGGGGCTGGACTTGGTCAACCTCACCGAAAGCCAGTTCGGCATCGGCACGAGGCGCGAAGGGTTCCCTTGGAACCTGTCGGGCACCTATGTGCAGGTGATCCCGCATATCTACTCGGTGGATGCCGCCGGGACGGAGCACCACTTCCTGGCGGACTATTACCGCAGCACCCAGGAACTGGCCTCGAACGTCTTCCGCAAGGGCTATCAGTGGCCGTTCCACGCAACCCGGATGCTCGACTTCGGCTCGAGCCTGGTCGATCTGGCGATCTTCCACGAGGGCGCCCTGGGGCGGCGGGTCTTCATGGACTTCAACCGCAATCCGCTGCCGGTGCCGGGCGATCTCCCCTTCGACCTCGGACGGCTCGACGCCGACGTGGCCGCCTATCTGCGCAAGTCTGGCGCCGACCAGGCGCTGCCGATCGACCGCTTGCGCCACATGAACCCGCTCGCGATCGAGCTCTACCGCCGCTACAAGGTCGACATCGCGGCCGAGCCCCTCGAGTTCGCCGTCAACAACCAGCACATGAACGGCGGCATCGCGGTCGATGTTTGGGGCCAGAGCTCCGTGCCCGGCATCTATGCCGTGGGAGAGGCAGCCGGCACGCATGGCGTCACCCGGCCGGGGGGGGCGGCGCTGAATGCCGGTCAGGTGTTCGGAATCCGGGTCGCCGAACATATCGCGGGAAGCGGGCGGACCGCGCAGCCGGCGGCCGGGGATCCCGCGGCCGCCCTGCAGCAGGCGCTGGCGGCGATCGAGGCCGTGGCGCGGGCCGACAGCCCGTTGACGCTACGCGGTGTCCGGCAGGAGGTGCAGGCGCGGATGAGCGAGAAGGCCGGCATCCTCTGCGCGCCGGACGAGGTTCGCGCCGCCCTGGCCGAGGCGCATCGGCTGAACGCCGAAATCCGTCAGCATGGCATTCGCCTCGACCGCCCGTCCGAGCTTGCGCGCCTGGTCCAGTGGCAGCAGATGGCCCTGGCCTCCGAGGCGGTTCTGGCGGCGCTCGACTTCTACATCGCGCAGGGCGGCGGCAGCCGTGGCGCCCGCGCGATCCGCGATCCAGCGGGCAGCGGCCTTCCGATGGCGAAGGCGGGGCCGCTCGAGGCCTATCGCTTCCGCGCGGAAAGCCCCGCCCATCGGGGCGAGCAGATCGTTGCCCGGCTCGCAGGCGGCAAGATCGGCCTGTCGGTCCGGCCAAACCGCGGCAGCGACGCCGCCGAAAGGCCGTTTTTCGAGCGCGACTGGCCGGCCTGGCTGACCGGGGCAATCTACGCGCCGGGCGACGCGCGATGACGGCTGGTGCCCACAAGGTTGTCGCCATCGGCGAAGCCATGCTCGAGATGGCGCCGGTCGGGCAGGGGCTCTACCGGCGCGGCTTCGCGGGCGACACGTTCAACACCGCCTGGCATATGGCCCAGCTTTTGGGCCGGGCCGCGTCGGTCGGCTTCGCCACCCGCGTCGGGCAGGACAGCCTCTCGCAGGGGTTCTTGGCGGAGCTGCGGGCGGATGGGCTCGACGTCTCGGGGATCGGTCTCGACCCGCTGCGCAGCCTCGGTCTTTACCTGATCGAGTTGGAAGGGGTCGAACGCCGGTTTCACTACTGGCGCAGCGCCTCCGCCGCGCGCGCGCTAGCGGACGACCGCGCCGGGCTGGAAGCGGCGGTTTCCGGCGCCGCGTTGATCCATTTTTCCGGCATCACGCTCGCCATCCTGAGCCCGGGCGCGCGCCAGACGTTGCTGAGCGTCCTGCGCGCGGCGCGGGCCGGCGGCGCGCGGATTTCCTTCGACCCCAACATCCGGCCGCGGCTGTGGGCGTCGCCCGCCGAGAGCCGCGCGGCGATGCGGGATTTTCTGACGGTGACGGATATCGCGCTGCCGAGCTTTGACGACGAGGCCGCCCTGTGGGGCGATGCAACACCGGCCGTCACGGTGGAGCGGTACCGGAACTTCGGGATTGCCGAGATCGTCGTCAAGGACGGCGCGAAGCCGGTGCATGCATTCGCCGATGGCGCCGCGCAGGTCTTGGCGACGCCGGAGGTTCCCGACGCTTGCGACACGAGCGGGGCAGGGGATGCCTTCAACGCCGGCTATCTCGCCGCCCGCCTGCTGCGGCTTGGCGCGACGCTGTCGCTCGCGACCGGCCAGGCGCTGGCGGCGGAGGTGATCAGGACCTACGGCGCGCGTGCCGAGAAAGCCCGTGTCGCCGGGCTGATGCCGGCCCGGATCGCCGGGGAGGGCGGCCTGGCGCCGCTCTAGCGGCGGCGCCTTCGGGGCGGGGGCCCCCGTTTCGCAGAGCGGCGCCGCTGCGATCCGCCTGGCGACTATTGCAGGTCGTCGGGCAGCAGCGCCTCGGGCATGTTCTGATAGCAGACCGGCCGCAGGAAGCGGCGGATCGACAGGGTTCCGACCGAGGTCGCCCCGAAGTTGGTGGAGGCAGGGTAGGGGCCGCCATGCACCATCGCGTCGCAGACCTCGACCCCCGTCGGGAAGCCGTTGGCCAGGACCCGTCCGGCCTTGCGTTCGAGGACCGGCATCAGCTGGCGGGCCAGTGCGCTGTCGGCGGAATCGAGGTGCAGCGTCGCGGTCAACTGGCCTTCCAGCGACCGGGCGATGGCGAGCATCTGATCCGGGTCGCGGGCGGTGACGATCAGGCCCAGGGGGCCGAAGACCTCTTGCGACAGGGTGTGGTTGGCCAGCCAGTCGTCGCCCGCGACGACGAACAGGTAGGGCGTTGCGTTCCGGAGGTCGCAGACCGAGGTGAGCACTTCGCGCACGCCGGTGCCCGCGGCGATTCGGTCGCGCCCGGCCCGATAGGCCGAGGCGATGCCGTCGGTCAGCATGACCTGCGCGCCGATGCTGGCGAGCGCGGTCTTCGCGGCCTCGGCGATGGCCGCGGCCTGCGTCTCCAGCACCACGGCGATGCCGGGATTGGTGCAGAACTGCCCGGCGCCCATCGTCAGCGAGCCGGCCCAACCCTTCGCGATCTCGGCCCCACGCGCGGCGACCGCGGCGGGCAGCAGGAACATCGGGTTGACCGAGCCCAGTTCGCCGAAGAAGGGGATCGGCTCGGGGCGCGCGGCGCAGAGGTCGAAGAGCGCCCGGCCCCCGGCCAAAGAACCGGTGAAGCCCACCGCCCGGATCAGCGGATGCTGCACCAGCGCCCGGCCCACCTCGCGCGCGCCGCCATGGACGAAGCTGAACACGCCCGGCGGGAGGTTGCAGCGCGCGATGGCAGCGGTGATCGCCTCGGCCACGATCTCGCCGGTGCCGGGATGCGCCTCATGGCCTTTCACCACCACCGGGCAACCCGCGGCCAGCGCCGCCGCGGTGTCGCCGCCGGCGGTCGAGAAGGCGAGCGGAAAGTTCGAGGCGCCGAACACCGCCACCG
>JAKAJW010000268.1 GCA_021813645.1 Pseudomonadota bacterium
ACCTCGCTGATCGGCCAGGGCTATTACGGCACCGTCACCCCGCCGGCGATCCAGCGCAACATCCTGGAAAACCCGGCCTGGTACACCGCCTACACGCCCTATCAGCCGGAGATCGCCCAGGGCCGGCTGGAGGCGCTTTTGAACTACCAGACCATGGTGGCCGACCTGACCGGCCTGCCGGTGGCCAATGCCTCGCTGCTGGACGAGGCGACGGCGGCGGCCGAGGCGATGGTGATGGCGCATCGGGTGGCGAAGTCGAAGGCCGAGGCCTTCTTCGTCGACCGCAACTGCCACCCGCAGACCATCGCAGTGATCGAGACCCGCGCCGCGCCGCTGGGCATCGCCATCGAGATCGGCGCGCCCGAGACGATGGAGGCCGGCCGCTATTTCGGCGCGATCTTCCAATACCCGGGCACCTACGGCCATGTCACCGACTTCACCCCGCAGATCGCCGCGCTGCACGAGGCCAAGGCGGTGGCGGTGATGGCGACCGACCTGTTGGCGCTCTGCCTGCTGAAGGCGCCGGGCGCGATGGGGGCGGATATCGCGGTGGGCTCGGCTCAGCGCTTCGGCGTGCCGATGGGCTACGGCGGGCCGCATGCCGCCTTCATGTCCTGCAAGGACGAGATGAAGCGGCAGATGCCGGGCCGGATCGTCGGCGTCTCGGTCGATGCCCGCGGCGGGCGGGCCTATCGCCTCAGCCTGCAGACCCGCGAGCAGCACATCCGCCGCGAGAAGGCGACCTCGAACGTCTGCACCGCGCAGGCGCTGCTGGCGGTGATGGCCAGCTTCTACGCGGTGTTCCACGGGCCGCTGGGCCTGCGCGCGATCGCCGAGCGGGTGCATTTCCTGACCAACCGGCTGGCCCGTGCGCTGAAGGCGGCGGGCGCCAAGGTTTCCCCCAAGGCCTTCTTCGACACGATCACCGTCGAGGTCGGCGTCGGCCAGGCCGGCATCCTGGCCGCGGCGCGCCACGAGGGGCTGAACTTCCGCAAGATCGGCCAGGATCGGGTCGGCATCAGCCTCGACGAGACCTCCGACGAACAGGTGCTGATCCGCGTGCTCAGGGCCTTCGGCATCGAGGGCCTGCCGCCGCACCGCGCCAAGCTCGGCTTCCCCGAGGAGATGCTGCGCGAGGTCGACTATCTGAGCCACCCGGTGTTTCACATGAACCGGGCGGAAAGCGAGATGATGCGCTACATGCGCCGGCTCAGCGACCGTGACCTGGCGCTCGACCGGGCGATGATCCCGCTCGGCTCCTGCACCATGAAGCTGAACGCGGCGGCCGAGATGATGCCGATCACCTGGCCGGAGTTCGGCGCGCTGCATCCCTTCGTGCCGAAGGATCAGGCCCAGGGCTATGCCGAGGTGATCGCGGATCTTTCGGCCAAGCTCTGCGAGATCACCGGCTATGACGCCTTCTCGATGCAGCCGAACTCGGGCGCGCAGGGCGAATATGCCGGGCTGATGACGATCCGCGCCTATCACCGCGCCCGCGGCGAGGGGCATCGGACGATCTGCCTGATCCCGGTCTCGGCCCATGGCACCAATCCGGCCTCCGCGGTGATGGCCGGGATGGAGGTCGTGGTGGTGAAAAGCCGCGAGAACGGCGATATCGACCTCGACGACTTCCGCGCCAAGGCCGAGGCCGCGGGCGACAAGCTCGCCGCCTGCATGATCACCTATCCCTCGACCCATGGCGTGTTCGAAGAGACCGTGCGCGAGGTCTGCGAGATCACCCATGCCCACGGCGGCCAGGTCTATATCGACGGCGCCAACATGAACGCCATGGTCGGGCTGGCGAAGCCGGGCGAGCTTGGCGCCGATGTGAGCCACCTGAACCTGCACAAGACCTTCGCCATCCCGCATGGCGGCGGCGGCCCGGGCATGGGGCCGATCGGGGTGAAGGCGCATCTCGCCCCGCATCTGCCGAGCGACCCGGCCAGCGGCACCGAGGGCGCGGTGAGCGCCGCGCCCTATGGCTCGGCCTCGATCCTGCTGATCTCCTGGGCCTATTGCCTGATGATGGGCGGCGCCGGGCTGACCCAGGCGACCAAAGTGGCGATCCTGAACGCCAACTACATCGCCGCCCGGCTGAAGGGCGCCTATGAGGTGCTGTTCAAGGGCGGCAACGGTCGGGTGGCGCATGAATGCATCCTCGACACCCGCCCCTTCGCCGACACCGCCCATGTGACCGTCGACGACATCGCCAAGCGGCTGATCGACAACGGCTTCCACGCCCCCACCATGTCCTGGCCGGTGGCCGGCACGCTGATGGTGGAGCCGACCGAGAGCGAGACCAAGGCCGAGCTCGACCGCTTCATCACCGCGATGCTGGCGATCCGCGACGAGATCGCGGCGATCGAGCGGGGCGAGATGGACGCCGAGAACAACCCGCTGAAGAACGCCCCGCACACGGTGGAGGATCTGGTGGCGGAATGGGACCGGCCCTACCCGCGCGAGCAGGGCTGCTTCCCGCCCGCCTCGTTCCGGGTCGACAAATACTGGCCGCCGGTCGGCCGGGTCGACAACGTCTGGGGCGACCGCAACCTGGTCTGCATCTGCCCGCCGGTGGAAAGCTACGCCGAGGCCGCCGAGTAACCGCGCCGCGGCGGAGGGCCGGGGGTGCCGCCCCCTGACCCGACCGTCAGTTGCGGGTTGGAGCGGAAGCGATCGGCCCATGTCGGGCTGTGGCCTCCCGCGGAAAGCAAAGAGCCGAGATCCCAAAGGATCTCGGCAGCCATGCCGTCCAGCGCTGTGGGATCTGGCCTGAGCGTGATCCGGTGGATCAGGGCGGCCAGATGCTCATGGGCCTGGTGGACGAAGTCCGGGTGGCCCAGGAGCTCCTCCAATCGTTTGAGTACCTCGTGGTAGGCCACGACCGGATCCGGCCGCGGGGCGTTGGCCTCGCGGGTCTCGGCGTCGGCAACAGCGAGCTTGATCTCGGTGTCGGCGATGTTGATATCCGCTGAGAACTGACCCGGGTTTCGAGTGAACCCCACGGGCTGGACCACGCACCGCTCCCGAACTGATACGCTGAACGGGCCTTGATTGGAGAAGGCTCATGACATCACGTGGTCCCTACCGGCGGCATTCGACGCCGTTCAAGCTGCAGTTCTGCCAGGACATTCGCGCCGGGGTCCTTGGCCGGCGGGACGCGCAGCGGGTTCACCGCCTCTCCGCCAATCTCATCCAGCTTTGGCTGACACAGTTCGATCGCGGCGAACTAGCGAGCGAGGAGGCGAAAGCGAGCGTGATCGCGGAGTACGAGGCCAGGATCGCCGCTCTCGAACGAAAGGTCGGCCAGCTGACGATGGAGCTGGACCTCGTCAAAGAAACGCCGCGGCCCCCGAGCGTGACAGACAGCGAGAGATTCTCGATCGTCACCGGCCCCGAGGCTGCTCCATCCGGCGGGGGTGCAAAGCCATGAACCTGCCGCGCAGCACCTTCTATTATCGCACCAGTGCCCCGGAGACAGGGCCGACGGAAGCAGAGATCACGGCCCTGATGAAGACATCCAGGATGAGTTTCCCCGCTACGGCTACCGGCGTGTGACCCACGAGCTGCACTGCCGCAGGCTGATCGTGAACCACAAGAGAGTGTCGCGGATCATGAGGTTGGCGGGCTTGGGCGTCAGGCCGCGGAAGCGCTATGTCCGCACGACGGACAGTCGGCATGACCAGCCGATCCACCCGAACCTCTATCGCAACAGGATCCCCGATCGGCCCGACCAGGTCTGGGTGGCAGATTTCACCTATATCCGTGTCGCCCAGGGCTTCTGCTATCTCGCGGTCATTCTGGATGCCTGCAGCCGCAAGGTCGTGGGCTATGCGCTGTCGCAGCGCCTGGAAGCTGCCGTCCGACGTTGCGGACGCCGTAGACGCGCCAGTTCTCTTCGAAAGCACGCCGGATCTCGGGTCTCAGGGCCTCATCACGACGGGCGCGGTCCGACAAATGCGCCGGATCAGCCCGCTTCGCCAGATGATCGAAGTAGGTCGAAGGGGCGATCGGCGTTCGCCGCCGGGCTCGAACCGGTGGCGCCTTCGGCGGCTCACCCTGCAGATCGGCTCGACCCCGTGCGCATCACGATGCGCCTCAAAGAACCCCACCATCACTTCGACCGGCGGTCGAGTTCCGCCATCGCGAAATACGCCGAGGCCTTGCGCAATATCTCGTTGGCCTGGCGCAACTCACGGTTCTCACGCTCCAGAGCCTTCATCTTCCCGGCAAGGTCGCTGGGAACGCCTGCGCGCTTGCCGCTGTCGACTTCGGCCTTCTTGACCCAGTCGTTTAGCGTGTTCGCCGAGCAACCGATCTTCGCGGAAATCGACGTGATCGCCTGCCAGCGAGAGCCGTGCTGGCCCTCGTTGTCGAGAACTATCCGCACGGCCCGCTCGCGCACTTCAGGGGAAAACTTGTTCGTCGTCTTGCTCATGATGCTCCATCCTACTCAGGAGTTGGAGCCTCCGGCAAACATGGGGCGGTTCAGGCCCGTCATCCACCCCTCCAACGAGAGGTGTACAAAACGCGAAACTGAGCCGTCAAACTCGCCGGCGCGTTTCGGCGTCGAAGAGATGGATCCGCTCGGGCGGCCACCGGAACGCGATGCGGCTCCCCGGTGCCACCCGGCGCTCGGGTGGCAGGATGGCGGTCAGGCGCTGTCCCGCGAAGCGGGTGTCAACCACCTGCTCGGGCCCGGTAAATTCCACGAGGTCAACGTCAACCGGCATCAGGCCGTTCGCATCCACCAGCCGGAGCGCTTCCGGCCGGATCCCCAGAAGAACCTCAGCCTTCAATCCAGCCCCAGTATGTTCGGGCGGCAGCGGCAAAGGCTGCGGCGCCCCCGCGACATGCAGCGCGCCGCCCTCGGCCCGGGCCCGGATCAGGTTCATTGGCGGGGCGCCGACGAATTCGGCGACGAAACTGGTGGCGGGGCAGTTGTAGATCTCGTCGGGCGTGCCGAGCTGCTCGATCCGGCCGTCGCGCATCACTGCGATTCGGGTTGCCAGCGTCATCGCCTCGATCTGGTCATGGGTGACGTAGACGATGGTCGCGGCGAGCATCTGGTGCAGGCGCTTGAGTTCGCTGCGCATCTCCATCCGCAGCTTGGCGTCGAGGTTGGAAAGCGGCTCGTCGAACAAAAAGAGCTTGGGTTCGCGCACAAGGGCACGGCCGATTGCAACGCGCTGGCGCTGGCCGCCGGAGAGCGCCGCGGGCTTGCGGTCGAGCAGGTGCGAGATCTGCAGGATCTCGGCGGCGCGGTTGACCGCTTCCCTGCGCGCGGCCTTGGACGCCCCACGCATCTCAAGGCCGAAGCCGATATTGCGCGCGACGCTGAGGCTCGGATAGAGCGCGTAAGACTGGAAGACCATGGCGATATCGCGGTCCTTGGGCGCCACCCGCGTCACGTCGCGCCCCGCAATTTCCACCTTGCCGTCGGTCGGGTCGAGCAACCCGGCGATAATGCTCAACAACGTAGATTTGCCGCAGCCCGAGGCGCCGAGAAGCACCAAGAATTCGCCGCTATCGAGGGTGAGGTCGATCCCGGCCAGCGTCGGGAGGCGTCCGAAGCTCTTGCTGATCCCCTTGAGGTCAAGCGCGCTCATTGATGGTCTCCGTCGAAAGGGGCAAGTCATAGCGCCGCGGCGCAGTCGAAATCGCCCGGGACGCGATGGCGACACCCAGCGCGAGGCTTTGCGCCAGATCCGCGCCCGAGGCCCGGGCGGCCAGGAAGGCCGCGTTGAAGACATCGCCCGCCCCGACGGTGTCGACCACCTCGACCACGGGCGCCGCAGCACTGCGAAGCGCGCCTTCGGGACCAAGTGCGACCGCGCCTTCGGGCCCGCGCTTGACAACCGCGATCGCGCCTGCGGGCATCAGGTCGCGCAGAGCTGCAACGCTTTTCTCCGCGGGCTCGATCCCGGTCAGCGACGCCGCTTCCGCCGCATTGAGAAGGCAAATACCGCTTTGGCCCAGCCAGTCGCGGACCCGCGCCTTCAGCGGCTCGCCCCAGCCTGCGGGCGGCCAGCCGGTATCAAGCGCGACGGTGACGTCATGGGCCCGGGCCTTGTCAAAGAGGGCATCATATTGAGCGGCCAGAGCCTTGGTAATGAAACTGCCGCAAAGCAGTAGCGTTCCGCCCGACAGCGAAGACCAGTCCAGCATGCGCTGCACCTTGGGCCAGTCCAGCGCAGGCAGATGGCCGTGGGTCGTCAGGAAGGTGCGCTCGCCATCGGGATGGGTGATGCCCAGCGAGATCGTGCTGCGGCCCGCCTCGACCGGCCAACGCTCCGACGTGCGCTGGAACTGCGCCCGCAGCCATTCACCAAATATGTCGTCGCCGGTATTGGCGCCCACCTGATGGGGAATGCCACGCGCGCGCCAGGCCAGAGCGGCGTTCCCGGCCGCGCCGCCGACCCGAAGGGTGTCGTTGTCCGCCATGACCTCCGTGCCGGGTTGCGGCCAAGGAGCGATGGGGCCCAAAATTAGATCCACATTTACGTTGCCGACGACGGCGAGAGGTTTCATCGGGCTCACTCGGTCCTCGTGATTTTGCTGGATCGAACCGGCGTGCCGACGTCGGGGACGCGCGCCGCGGCGAACCCCACCATGAAGGCTTGCGCAGCCGGCAGCAAAGCCATCGTGGCCGCAAGGCCGGCCGCGGCAGGCAGGGCGATGCGGGTGACGCCCGCCGGAGCGGGCTCATCCGAGGCGTCGAACAGGACCGCGGGCGACCCCGCTTCCGCCACCGCCTGCGCCAATCCGCCGACGAGGCCCGCCGTCTTCTCCTGCCCGCGGAACAGAACGATGCCGATCTTGGGGCCGAGCATCTCCATCGGTCCATGGCGAAGCTGGCCGCCTTCCAGGGCATAGCAGGGGCGGCGCGACAGCTCGGTCAGCCCGAGTGCGATCGCCTCGGCCACGCCCTGCTGCACCCGACCCGAGGTAACGATGGCACCGACATCGGCGGTCACCGCCAATGCGGGGGCGATATCGGCCTCCGGGGCGGCGGCCAACATCGCCCGCACCGGGGCCGGATCGACCCCGAGACAGGCCAGAACCGCGACGTGAAGGGCGATGGTGATGGTCAGGCTCCGTGTCGCGGCAAAGGCCTTTTCGGTCCCCCCCTGCCCGATCAGGCAGGGCATCATCCCGTCGATCGACGATCCGGCCTCCATCGTCACGCCGAAGACATCGCTCGACTTGCCCACCTCGCGATACCAGCGCAGGACCTCGGCGCTCTCGCCCGATTGCGAGGTCACGATCACGGTGCGCTGTTCAAGGGAAAGCGGCTGCGTCAGTTGCTCGGACAGCGGCAGCGCGACCGCCTCGATTCCGGCGGCGCGGTAGATACCTTCGACGACGCGGCCCACCGCATGCGATCCGCCCATCCCGAGCAGCAGCAGCCGTCCGGTCCGGCGCAGCGAGGCCGCGACTTCGGCCGCCCGTGCGCCCGCGCCGTCGAGCGACGCCAACGCGTCACGATGCTGGCGGGCCATCTCGGCGCGGATCGTCGTCAGCCCGGCGGGGACCGTGCTGCCGGTCGGTGGGGACATCGAGTTCATGTTGCTCATCCTTTCACGCCGCCGGCGGTCAGCCCCGAGATCAGGGCCCGTTGCATGACAAGGCCGATCAGCACCGGCGGCAGGGCGGCGACTACCCCCGCGGCGGCGATCAGCCCGTAATCCGACACCCGGCCACCGGCGAGATCCGCAAGCGCCACGGTGATGGTCTTGGCCTGCTCGTTCGAGGTGAACAGCAGGGCGTAGAAGAATTCGTCCCAGGCCAGCAGGAAGGCGAACAGCGCGGCAGTGGCGATCACCGGCGCCATCAGCGGCAGCACGACGATGCGCAGCGCCTGATCGAGACGAGCGCCGTCAATTGCCGCCGCCGCCTCGATCTCCTTGGGGATCAGGTCAAACCCCGAGCGCAGCAACCAGGTTGTGAAGGGCGCAAGGATCGTCAGATAGACGATCGCGAGACCGAAGACGTTGTTGAGCATCCCGAAATGGGCCAGCCCCATGTAGAGCGGCACGGACAGCGCGACGGGCGGCAACATGTAGCTGGCCACGACCAACCCGAGCGACCAGCCCACCCGTGGCACCCGCGAACTGGCCCAGGCGGCCGGAACCGCCAGCGCGATGGCTGCGATGGTGGCCATGCCAGCGACCCGAAGGCTGTTCCACAGAGCGGAAATGAATCCCGCGCCGATGGAGTTCTGCGCCAGCGAGAAGAGCGCCCGGTAGCGCGAGAAATCGGGCTCCTCGGGCCACCAGCGCAGAGGCCGGGCCGAGAGGTCGGCGGCGGGCGAGATGCTCATGATGAAGAGCCAGGCCATCGGTGCGAGGATGACCAGCGCCAGAAGCAGCGCCATCGCATAGACGAAGACGGTGAAGGCCGGAGAGCGGCGGTCCATCAGATCCCTCCTCCGGCGCTGCGGCGCATGATGCCGGCATAGGCCAGCGCCAGCAGCATGACGATCAGCGTGACGATCAGCGCGAGAGATGACCCCGTGCCCGCGCGCTGGAAAGAGAATGCCTCCTGGTAGACCAGGATCGACAGCGAGCGGGTGCTGTTGGCCGGGCCGCCCCGGGTCATGATCCAGATGATGTCGAAGACCTTGAACGCTTCGATCAGGCGCAGCACGATGGCGACCGTCAGCGGACCGACGAGATATGGCACGAAGATGAAGCGGAAGCGCGCCCACGCGCCCGCGCCATCGACCATCGCCGCGGTTCGAATGTCGCGCGGCACCGCCTGTAACGCGGCCAGCGCGATTAGCGCGACAAGCGGAAAGTTCTTCCAGGCATCGGCCACGATCAGCGCGGCCAGGGCCGTACCCGGCTCACCCAGCCAGGAGCGGTAGCTCTCGATCAGGCCGAGCTGGCTCAGCGCGGCATTGAGCGCGCCGTATTCAGGATTGTAGATCAGCCTCCACAGCGTGCCGTTCACCACCGTGGGCAGCGCCCAGGGCAGGATCATCAGCCCTCTCAGGACGTTGCGCCCGACCAATTCCTGATTGAGCAGCAGCGCCGCTGCGACACCCAGCACGAGTTCGATCGTGACTGAGATCAGCGCGAATTCCGCGGTCAGCCGGAACGAGGACCAGAACGCCGGAGAGTTCACCACACGCTGGTAGTTGTGCAACCCGACATAGGTTCCGCCTGTCCCCGCCAGCCGCGCATCGGTGAACGAGTAATGGACGGTCTGAACGAATGGCCAGCCAATGACGAGCACCATTACCGCAAGCAGCGGAAGCATCATCAGCCAGCCCCGCGTGGTAAGGCGGGTCGAGGTCATGTTGGTGGAACCTGCATATTGAAAAGGGCAGGGCCAGAGCCCCCCACGAAGGCGCGGGGCCCGGTGAAGGGCCCCGCGACGGAAGGATCAGAGGCCGCCGCCACTCGCGGCCTGGTCAAGCGCCGCCTTCGGACTTTTTTGCCCCAGCAGCGCCTGCTGGATCGCCTGCTGCAGCCCGGCCGAGAGCGACTGGTAATCCGGCGTCATGGGGCGCGGGAACATCGCCCCGATCGAAGATTTCGCCGCCTTGATCAGCGCTTCCTGGCCCTTGGCCACGGCGGGGTCGTCATAGGACGAGGCCCAGATCGGCAGACTCAGCTTCGCGTAGGCGTTCTGTTCCTTTTGCGAGGTCATGAAGGTGATGTAGCTCCACGCCGCCTCCGGATGCTTGCTGGTCGTGGTGATGCCCAGCCCCATCGAGCCGTTGACCGCAGAGACCTTGCTGATGCCGTCGACGCCCGGCGCCGGGACGACACCGACGTCGCCCGCGACCTTGCTGTCCTTCGGGTCGTTGGCCATGTTGTACATGTAGGTCCAGTTCAGCGCGAAGGCGGCCTGGCCGTTCTCGAAGACGTGGCGCACGTCCTCTTCGAGGAATTCCTTCGAGTTCGGGTTGGTGACGCCGGACTTGTACGAGTCGACCATGTACTGCAGCGCCTTCAGCCCGCCGTCCTCGGCGAAAGCCGGCTTGCCGTCCTTGAAGAAGCTGCCGCCGTACGCATCGACCAGCGTGGTATAGTCGCAGATCGCGGCTTCGGCCTGGGCCCAGCTCCAAACGATCGGGAATTCGACGATGCCCTTCTGCTTTATGATCTCGGCGTCCTTCTGCAGCTCGTCCCAGGTCGCGGGGGGAGTTGCGATCCCGGCATTCGCCAGCATCTTCTTGTTGTAGAAAAGATATTTGGTGTCGAGGATCCACGGCATCCCGTAATACTTCCCGTCATATTTGACGGTGGTCCAGGCGCCGGGCAGAACGTCCTTCGTCGTTTAGGGGGTAATCTTGTCGGTGACGTCGCGCAGGACGTTGTTCTTGGCGAACTCGGCCGGCCAGATCACGTCGAACAGGACCACATCGTAACCGCTGCCAGATCCCTTGGCGAGCACGGTCTTGTCGTGCAGCCCCTCGTAGGGGACGAATTCGAGGTTCACCTTGATGTCGGGGTGGGCTTTGGTGAAATCCGCCGTCATGTCGCGGATGTTGGCCTCGGAATAGGCCGCCTGAGCCATGAACAGTGCGTTCAGCGTGGTCTCCGCCAGCGCCGGGCCCGCCGAGACTGCCGCTGCGGCGGCAAGGGCCAGAAGTTTTGTATGTGTCATCACTGCTGTCTCCACATGGTGCTTGGTTGCCCCGCCTTTCGGAGAAACCGCGAATCTTTGCGCGCAGCGGTGACTTTTCATCACCTCCCTGTGCGTGCGTCGCGGACGGCATCACCGCCCGGGTCAATCGGCGACGGCTCTGACGGCCACTAAGTCCAATTGATTGACTAAAGATGTGCGCGGCAATATGCCCTGTCAACAGAAATTGTGTCGATGGCAGGAATATGCATGACGGGCGAACGCAAAATCCGGGCGACCAGCGGCACCAATCTGGGCGGGGCGAACGCCCACAACCGGCGGGTCATCATCGAAGCGCTGCGCCTCAACGGGGCGCTGTCGCGCGCCGATCTGGCGCGAGCCACCCAGTTGACCAAGCAGACCGTATCCAACCTGGTCGAAGACCTCACGGCGGAGGGCCTCATCCGTGCCCTCGACAGCGTGCGCGCGACGCGGGGCAAGCCCGCGACCCCCTACGAGCTGGTCCCCGAGGGCGCCTTCTCCTTGGGCCTGCAGATCGACCGGCACGCCTTCCGCCTCGTCGCGGTCAACCTGCTCGGCGAGGTCCTGCTGCAGCGCGAGGCGCGCCCCGCGGGCCAGGGCCCGGAAGTGGGCGTTCCCGCGATTCTCGGCCTGATCTTGGCGGCTCGCAAAGAGCTCGCAGAGACCCACCGTCAATTCGACAAGCGGCTCATCGGCCTTGGCATCGCGATGCCCGGCCCCTTCGGTGTGGACGGCGCCCCCGACGACCCCCTCAGTATGTCGCGCTGGCAGCGCTATCCGCTGCTAAAGGAGCTGGCGGCTGCGACCGGCCTAGACATCGCGATTCGCAACGACGCCTCCGCGGCAACTTCGGCGGAACGGCTGGTGGGCGCGGCGCACGGGCTGGATACCGCCGTTTGCATCTACCTTGGGTATGGTCTAGGCGCCGGGCTAATTCTTAACGGCGAGCAGTTCACGGGCCCGAATGGCAACGCCGGCGAAATCGGCATGGTGCTGTCCCACGTGCCAGGAACGGAGCAGGATGTCGCGCCCATCGAACACGCGGCCTCGCTCGCGTCGCTATGTGCCACCCTCGAGCTAGACCCGGCAGATCCGGAGCTATTCGACCGGATCGACTCGGCCGTCGCCAGCCCGACACCGGCGCTGTGCGATTGGGTCGACGGGGCGACGCACCAGCTGCGCTGGATGATCCATCTTCTCGAATCCCTCTTCGACCCCCAGACGATCATCCTCTGCGGCAGCGCGCCACGCAGCCTGATCGACATCTTCATAGCGCGGCTGGAGCCACTGCTTCCCTCCCTATCCGATCGCCCGGGGCGGGTGCTGCCACGCCTGCTGGCGGGACAGTCGAACCAATGGGCCGTGGCGCAGGGTGCCGCCGCGGAACCGATCGCGCGCTACTCTGAGCCCCGCTACGCGACCATCCTGAAAAGCTGAGCCGGCGATCAAGCCCCGGCCCGTTCACCGCCTGCGCTGATCCTGACCTGCCGGGGGATTTTTCCTCCACCGACGATTAGAGTCCGGCCCAACTTGAGGACGGACAATGAAGCGAACGCGATTCACGGACGAGCAGATCATCGGCATCCTGGCCGAGCACGAGGCAGGTGCAAAGTGCGCGGACCTGTGCCGCAAGCACGGCATGTCGGAAGGCACCTTCTAAAACGGGAAGGCCAAGTTCGGCGGCATGACAGTATCGGAAGCGAAGCGGCTGAAAGCACTCGAGGATGAGAACGCCAAGCTCAAGAAGTAGCACTGTCAAAGGAACTTCGCTTGAGCGACCACAGGGGGCTGGATAGCCCCCATCCATGACCCAGCGCTCCCCGTTCCGCTGCTTCAAGACCAGCCCCGAGATCATCCGCCTGGCGGTGATGATGTACATCCGGTTCCCCCTCTCCCTCCGCAACGTCGAGGATCTGCTGCACGAGCGCGGCATCGACATTTGCCATGAGACGGTCCGGTTCTGGTGGCACCGGTTCGGGCCGTTGTTCGCCTCGGACATCCGCAAGCGCCGCGTCGAGGGCATGCGATCGAGCCGCTGGCGCTGGCACCTGGACGAGGTGTTCGTGAAGATCAACGGCGAGCGGCACTACCTGTGGCGCGCCGTTGACCATGAAGGCGAGGTGCTTGAGAGCTTCGTGACGAAGCGCCGTGACAGGAAAGCAGCACTGAAATTCTTGAAGAAATCGCTGAAGCGGCATGGCCGCACCCATGAAATTGTGACCGACCGCCTTCGGTCCTATGGCGCCGCGCTCGGCGATCTCGGCATCCGCGATCGGCAGCAGACAGGACGCTGGGCGAACAACCGAGCGGAGAATTCACACCAGCCGTTCCGAAGGCGCGAGCGGGCGATGCTCCGTTTCCGGCGAATGCGGACACTGCAGAAATTCGCCGCCGTTCACGCCTCCGTCCTCAACCACTTCAACCAGGAACGAAGCCTCTCAGATCGGA
>JAKAJW010000073.1 GCA_021813645.1 Pseudomonadota bacterium
GTGATGTCGGCCTTCGCCTGACGGATGCATTCGTCGACCGAGCGGGTGGCGTGGCCGACCTTCAGGCCCATGTCCCACAGGCAATAGAGGATCGCCTCCGCGATCGACTCGCCCCAGGCGGTCTGCTTGTAGGGCAACAGGAACAACAGATCGATGTCTGAGCCAGGCGCCTGCAGCCCGCGGCCGTAGCCGCCGGTGGCGATCACCGTCATGCGCTCGGCCTCGGACGGGTTCTGCGAGGGATAGAGATGCTCGCGCGCGAACTCGTAGAGCAGGTTGATGACCTGGTCTTCCATGTGGCACAGCCGCTCGGCGCAGCGGCGGCCGTGCCGGTCCTCGAGCAGCATCTGCTCGGCCTTGGCGCGCCCTTCATTGAGCGCGGCCTTCAGCCGCTGGGCCAGCGCGCTGCGCAACTCGCGCTCGTCGCCGGTATGCCCGGCCGCCAGGTTCTCGATCTCGGCGCCGAGCGCAGACCAATCGATCAATTCGGATGAGCCCCGGTAGGGGTGCTCGGATGCGGCGCGCGAAGCGGTGTCTAGGGCAAGCGAAGCCATGGGGCACAGGGGATAGCGGAGCGGGCGGGGGAAGTCACCGCCCGAAACGAAAGATATTGAGGCAGAATGAGGTTTACAGGCCGCGCGACTAATTTTTGGGCAGTTTTTTGCGGTTGCGAAGGGGGTGGGTGTACCAGGCTTGCCGGCCACCCGTTGGTGACGCGGCCTGCGGACTGTGGTTCGCTGCCGGCCGACAAGTAGTCAGGGAGAACGTTCAATGCGCAGTTTCCAGGTATGCCGCTGCGGCGAGCCCATGCAATTCGCCGAGCGCGTCGATCCCAAGCCCACCGGCAGCGAGGTGCTGCTCAAGGTGCTGGCGGCGGGGGTCTGCCACAGCGACCTGCATATCTGGGAAGGTTTCTACGACATGGGCGGCGGCAAGATCCTGCGCCTGCAGGAGCGTGGGGTGAATCTGCCACTCACCATGGGCCACGAGAACGTCGGCGAGGTGGTGGCGGTCGGACCGCGCGCCCGCGGCGTCAAGGTCGGCGACAAGCGGCTGGTCTACCCCTGGATCGGCTGCGGCACCTGCAAGGTCTGTAAGCGCGGCGAGGAACAACTGTGCATGTCGCCGCGCTTCCTCGGCGTCTATCGCGACGGCGGCTATGCCAGCCATCTAATGGTGCCGCATCCGCGCTATCTGTTGCCGCTTGGCAAGATGGAGCCCTTGGAGGCGGCGCCGCTCGCCTGCTCCGGGCTGACTGCCTTCAGCGCGCTCAAGAAGCTCGGTAACCTGGTCAAGAGCGAGCCGGTGGTGGTGATCGGCGCCGGCGGTCTCGGCCTCATG
Organism: Pseudomonadota bacterium; assembly: GCA_021813645.1. Taxonomy (GTDB): domain Bacteria; phylum Pseudomonadota; class Alphaproteobacteria; order Rhodobacterales; family Rhodobacteraceae; genus Solirhodobacter. The sequence continues at coordinate 1,342 of JAKAJW010000073.1, forward strand.
GCCATCGCCATCGTCAAGGCGATGAAAGGCAAAGGCACCATCGCGGTCGACATCGATCCGGAAAAGCGCGCCGCCGCCAAGAAGCTGGGCGCCCTCGCCGCGATCGATCCCAATGCACCGGACGCGCTGGCACAACTCAAGAAGGCGGCCGGCGGCGGCGTCTGGGCGGCGATCGATTTCGTCGGCAACGAGCAGACCACGCAACTCGGCGTCGACGGCTTGGTGAAGGGCGGCAAGCTGATCGTGGTCGGCCTCTTCGGCGGGCAGATCACGATATCGCTGCCGCTGATCCCGATCCGCGCCATGACCATCCAGGGTTCCTACACCGGCAGCCTGGCGGAACTTGAAGAGTTGGTGAAGTTGGTGCGCAACAAGCCGCTGCCGCTGATCCCGACCAAGACCGTGCGGCTGGAACAGGCTCAGGACATCATCAAAGACCTCAAGGCCGGCAAGGTGATCGGGCGCCGCGTGCTGACGCCGGCGTGAACGCGGCGGGCACGGCGATCATGATCGCGCCAACGGCCCAAAATCGGCGACCACCCACGCGGAATTCGTTTAGACCGGCGGTGTTGATCAAGTTTCGGGCGCGTCGCTGGGCGGCGCCCGCCAATCACGAAACGGAGTGAGGAATGGACGCCGATGAATTGCGCGCGCTGCAGGCGCCGATCAAGCAACGCTACAAGGACGATCCCGTCGCCGCAGTGGTCACCTTGCGGGCGAAGGGCACGCTCGACGACGGCAATATCGCCTGCAAGCTCGAAACCGGCCGCGCGCTTTCTGCTGCTGGCTTGCACCCGGCCACCGGCGGCTCCGGACTCGAACTCTGCTCCGGCGATATGCTGCTGGAGGCGCTGGTCGCCTGCGCCGGCGTCACACTGAAAGCGGTGGCCACCGCGCTCGGCATTCCGCTCAAATCGGGCGCGGTGTCGACGGAAGGCGAGCTCGATTTCCGCGGCACGCTCGGCGTCGCCAAGGACGCGCCCGTGGGATTCCGCAACATTCGCCTGCGCTTCGACCTCGACACCGACGCGCCGCAGGACAAGCTCGATCAATTGCTCAAGCTGACCGAGCGCTATTGCGTGGTCTATCAGACCATCAAGGCAGGCCCGCCGATCGAGGTTAAGATGATGCGCACATGATGGGTGTCGCCCCCGCGAAAGCGGGGGCCCAGTACGCCGCAGTCCATCGATAGGCTGCGGCGTACTGGGTCCC
>JAKAJW010000059.1 GCA_021813645.1 Pseudomonadota bacterium
CCAGTTGGTCACCACGATCGGGTGCTTGGTCCGGATGCCCAAATCGTTCATCGTGCGGATCACTTCCAGCCCGCCGAGAACGCCCAGCACGCCGTCGTATTTGCCGCCGGTCGGCTGGGTGTCGAGGTGGCTGCCGATATAGACCGGTAGCGCGTCGGGCTCGGTGCCCTCGCGGCGGGCGAACATGTTGCCCATCCGGTCGACGCCCATGGTCATCCCCGCCGCCTGGCACCAGCGCTGGAACAGCGCGCGGCCCTCGGCATCGGCATCGGTAAGCGTCTGGCGGTTGTTGCCGCCCGCCACGCCGGGGCCGATCTTGGCCATTTCCATCAGGCTGTCCCACAGCCGCTCGCCATTGACGCGCAGATTCGCGCCCGGAGCGTTTCCGGTGGCTGTCATTCCGATCTCCCTGTCCGCCGGCCCTTCTGCGAGGCGCTCGGCCGGACGCTTGTCCGATTCAAAACCTGACCGTATGGTCAAGAGGCAGCGCAGCACAGCCTGACCATCCGGTCAACGAAAATCTGGGAGGCTCCCGCCCGCATGACCGCCCCCGAACGCCCCCTCCGCCGCGCCGACATCCGCCGAGAGCGCGAGGCGCACATTTTGAAGGCAGCGGAAAAAGTCTTTGCCGAGGCCGGCTTCGGCGGCGCCACCATGCAGCTGATCGCCGACATGGCCGGCCTGCCCAAGGCCAACCTGCATTACTATTTCGCCACCAAGGAAGACCTCTACCGCCGGGTGGTGCGCAACATCTTCGAGATCTGGCTGCATGCCGCCGATGCGATGGATGCCGCCGCCGGCCCGGCCGAGGGAATCGGCGCCTATATCGACGCCAAGATGGAGATCTCGCGCCGCCACCCGTTCGGCTCCAAGGTCTGGGCCTCCGAGGTGATGCATGGCGCGCCGGTGATCCAGGACTATCTCGAAACCACCCTGCGCGACTGGACCGAGGGCCGCTGCGCCGTCATCCAGCGCTGGATCGATGCCGGGCTGATGGCGCCGGTCGATCCCCGCCATCTGCTCTACATGCTCTGGGCCTCGACCCAGCACTATGCCGATTTCGGCCACCAGATCGAGACGCTGAACGGCGGCAAGCCGCTGTCGGACCGCGACTGGGCCGCCGCCAAGCGCAGCGTCAAGGGCCTTATCTTGCGAGGGATCGGCCTACCCGCACCGAGCGGAAAACAACCGCCGGATGCGCCGCCGGGCTCGCGCCGCCGCGACGCGCCGGCCCCCGCGCGTGATTGAGGATCAGCAGGTCCTCGTAAATCTCCTGCAGAAACCAGTCCTGCAATCCCCGCCCCGCGCCGAACTCGCTTTCCGTGGCGGTCTCCGCATGATGATGGGTCATCGCTGCTCTCCTGCGTCCGGCCCGGACGGGCCCGCTGCGTTGGCCTCATTGGGCCGCCGGATTGGGGCGAAGTGGCGGCGGCAAGCAGTCGCGCTTTCAGTCAAAATCTATGAATTTAATCGAGTTTTATCGAACTCGCGGCCAGGAAACCGGTCTATTTCAGCTCGATCTCGACGAAGCTCATCGCCGCTTCGCCGTCGTTGACGACGTTGTGCTCCACCCCCGCCACCCGGCGATAGGCGCTTCCCGCTGGCACCAGAACCCGCCGGCTGCCGCCGCCGGGTTCTTCCAACAACATCGGGCAATCGGTGATCGCGGTGATCACATAGTCGAAGCCGTGGCGGTGCCAGCCGGTCTCCGCCCCCGGCACGAAGTCGAAGCGGGTCACGCGGACCCGCGCGTCATCGACCAGTTGAGTGGCGGTGCAGGCCGGCCGCATGGCGTCAGTCCAGCCCTTTGAGCACCTCGGCCAGCGTGCCGATCAGCTGGTCGATCTCGGCCTTGGAGATGATCAGCGGCGGCGACATGGCGATGATGTCGCCGGTGGTGCGGATCAGGATGCCCTTGTCATAGGCATTCAGGAAGGCGGTGAAGGCGCGCTTGGTCGGCTCGCCCGCGATCGGCTCCAGCTCCACCGCGCCGATCAGCCCCATGTTGCGGATGTCGATCACATGAGGCAGCCCCTTCAGGCTGTGCAGCGCCTCTTCCCAATAGGGCGCGATCTCGGCGGCGCGCTCGAACAGACCCTCTTCCTTGTAGGTCTCCAAGGTGGCGATGCCGGCGGCCGAGGCGATCGGGTTGCCGGAATAGGTATAGCCGTGGAACAGCTCGATCAGATGCTCGGGGCCGGCCATGAAGGCATCATGCACCGCGCCCGTGGTCAGCACCGCGCCCATCGGGATGACCCCGTTGGTCAGGCCCTTGGCGGTGGTCATCATGTCGGGCAGCACGTCGAAATGCTGCGCCGCGAAGGCCGAGCCGAGACGCCCGAAGCCGGTGATGACCTCGTCGAAGATCAGCAGGATGCCATGTTTCTTGGTGATCGCGCGCAGCTTTTCCAGATAGCCCTTCGGCGGCAAGAGCACGCCGGTGGAGCCCGCCATCGGCTCGACGATCACCGCCGCGATGGTCTCGGCGCCGTGCAGCGCCACGATCCGCTCCAGCTCGTCGGCCAGATGCGCGCCATGCTCCGGT
>JAKAJW010000201.1 GCA_021813645.1 Pseudomonadota bacterium
CGCTGATCTCCGCCGCCGCGGTTCGGGCGCGCGAGCCGGAAGTGCAGTGCCACGGCGCACTGCTCTCGCCCGAAACCGGCATCTTCGACAGCCACGGCTACCTGCTTGCGCTGGAAGCCGAGATCGCGGCGGCCGGTGGCCTGATCGCCTGTCGCACGCCCTTTGTTGCCGCCGAGCCCACGGCCGCCGGCTTCAGCGTCGCCACCGGCGGCGCCGAGCCCGCCCGCTTCACCACCGCCCGGCTGGTCAACAGCGCCGGCCTCGCCGCCACCGCCCTCGCCGCCCGGATCGCCGGCCTGGCGCCGGGCCATATCCCGCCGCTGCACCTCGCCAGGGGCTGCTATTTCGGCCTGCGCGGCCGCAGCCCGTTCTCCGGCCTGATCTATCCCGCGCCGGCGGACGGCGGCCTCGGCACCCATGCTACGCTCGATCTCGCCGGCCGCACCCGCTTCGGCCCCGATGTCGAATGGCTGCCGGCCGGGGCCGGCATCGGCCCGCTCGACCATGCCGTCGACCCGGCCCGCGCCGAAGGCTTTTACGCCGCCATCCGCCGCTACTGGCCGGCCCTGCCCGACGGCGCGCTCTTCGCGGACTACGCCGGCATCCGCCCGAAGCTCTCCGGTCCCGGCGCGCCGGCGGCCGATTTCCGCATCGACGGGCCGGAGACGCATGGCCTCGCGGGTCTGGTCAACCTGTTCGGCATCGAAAGCCCGGGGCTGACCGCCTCGCTCGCCCTCGCCGAGGAGGTGCTGGCCCGGCTCGCCTGATCCCCCTGGCATCGCGGCCCCAGGCCGGGCGCGCGACCCTAGGCCAGCGCCTCGACGACATGGGCCTGGATCTTGCCGGCGATCGCGCCGCTTCCGTGCCGCCGGGCGATGGCGGCCTCGGCGAGATCGGTCGCCGCCTCCAGCTTGCCGGCGTCGCGCGCCTCGATCTCGGTACGCAGCAGCGTGCCCTGGCAATAGGCGAGCGCCGCCGCCCGCGCCGAGGCCGCGTGGCTCTGCGCCGCGATGGTCGCGATCGTCACCCCGCCATAGCCCGCCGCCGCCAGATCGGCGCGGATCTGGTCCGTGTCGTGATAGCCATGCGGCGTTCGCGCCATGAACCGCGGCGGGTCCTGCGGAAAGACGTCGGCGAGGACATTGGTCACCTCATCGGCGAAGTCGTTCTCCTCGATCCGGTCCCAGGTGCTGAATACGAAGAGCCCGCCGGGTTTCAACACCCGCCGCGCCTCGCCGAAGGCCACCACGCGGTCGGGAAAGAACATCGCGCCGAACTGGCAGCAGACGACGTCGAACCGGCCGTCGTCGAAAGGCAGCGCCATGGCATCGGCCTGCTGCCAGCGGATCCGCGGGTCGGCCCCCTGCCGCCAGGCCGCGAAGTCGAGCATCGGCTGGTTCAGATCGGTCACCGCATAATGCGCCTCGGGCGCCAGCCGGGGTGCCAGGGCGCGGGTCAGCACGCCGGTGCCCGCGGCGATTTCCAGCACGGCGCCGGGCGCCCGCGCCGTCGCCCGATGCGCCATGTCCTCGGCATAGGGCGCGAAGATCAGCGGCACCATGAAGCGGTCGTAATTCTCCGGGATCGAGCCGGCGAAGACTGCGTCGGATTTCAACATCGCTTGCCCACTCCGCCAAGGGGATCGCAAGATCGGTTACGGGCGACAGGCTCGCGCAGGACGGAGCGGAACCTGCCTCGACCTTCCGTCGGTTGGGCGCGCGTGCCAGCCCTCGGCCCGTATGCCCCCAGCGGCCCCGTCCCTGCCGGCAAGCGTCGCGCGGCTCCGGATGAAAATCAAGCGTCAGCCGCGGGTCGCCCGGGCGAGGAACCGCAGCCGCAGCCCAGACAAGCCTTCGTCCTGTTCCACCGGGAAGCAGAGGTCGCCGCAACCTCCATGATCAGGATATGCCACCCCCCGGGACTTGCCGCAAGCCGGGGGCGGCGTGCCATGCAGGCGCTCGTCGATTCGCTGCCAGGAAAGGGCCCGCCATGCCGAATGCCGCCAGCACCTTCGCGCCCTCCTTCTTCCACGGAACCCGCGCCGATCTGCGGCCGGGCGAGCTGATCGTGGTCGGCTACCGCTCCAACTTCACCGACGGCACGCCGCTCTCCTGGGTCTATTTCAGCGCCACGCTGGATGCCGCGATCTGGGGCGCGGAACTGGCGCTCGGCGGCGGGCGCGAGCGGATCTATGTGGTCGAGCCGACCGGGCCGATGGTCGACGACCCCAACCTCACCGACCAGAAATTTCCCGGCAATCCGACCCGGTCCTTCCGCTCCCGCGATCCGCTGCGGGTGCTCGCCGAGGTGGTGGGCTGGCAGGGGCACCCGCCCGAGCGGCTGCAGCAGATGAAAGACAGCCTCGCGCGCCGTAAGGCCGAGGGCGGCCACATCATCGACTAGGATGGCCCGCCCGCCACCGCGGCGCCCCGGCCCGGCGGCGCGACCTATTTCTTCGCCGTCGCCGCGCCCGCCGTCGCGCCCACCACCGCGCCCACCGGCCCGCCGACCAGCGCGCCGCCGACGCCGCCGGTGGCC
>JAKAJW010000006.1 GCA_021813645.1 Pseudomonadota bacterium
CCGTGTCTCGGCGTATCTCCGCCCTCGAGAACGACATCGGGGCGGTGCTGTTCGACCGCCGGCCTTCCGGCTACCTGCTGACAGCGCGCGGAGAGAAGGTGCTCGAGGCGGCCAGCGCGATGGAAGAAGCGGCTCTGCGGCTTGCCGGGACGGCCCGGGACGACGTGCAGTCTTCCCTTGCGGGCGTGGTCCGGCTCAGCGCAACCCCGAGCATCGCCGAGGCGTTCGTGATCCCGCGGCTGGGCGCGCTGCGCGCCGCCCATCCCGGGCTCGATATCGAGCTCGTGGCGGATCGGCGGCTCGTCAGCCTCTCGCGCCACGAAGCCGATCTGGCCCTGCGACTGGGCCGACCCGCTGATTCGACGCTGGTGGGCAAGCGCCTCGCGAGCCTTCGCTTCGGCCTCTATGCAACGCCGGGCGTGGCGTCGGCGCACGCCGCCGATCCGGCGAGGGCGCCGTTCATCAGCTTCGACGACAGCGGCATCGGCCTGCCCGAAGCCATCTGGCTGCGCGAGGCGCTGCCCGAGGCGCGCATTGCCTTCCGGGCGAATGGCCAGATGGCACAGGCCGCCGCGGCGCGCGCCGGTGTCGGCATCGCGCCGCTGCCGCATTTCCTGGCCGCCAGCGATCCGGCGCTGGTGGAAGTGCCGTTTCCGTCGGCGCCGCCGCCGCGCGAGCTCTGGCTGCTTTCGCGCCCGAACAGTGACCGCATCGCGCGCCTGCTCGCGGTCAAGTCGTGGCTGGTCGAACTCTTTCGGACGGAGCGGCACCGCTTCTGACGGCGCCGCCCGCCGCTCGACCGGTCAGAGCGTGATGCGGTAGTTGCCGAAGCCGCCGTCACCCTCGCCAACATAGGCGATCTTGACGCCGGAGACCTCGCCCACATGGTCCTTGGCCTTGGGGCCCGACTGGAACAGCACGGTGGTGCCGGCGAGCGGGGCGAGCGACCAGTTGCCGTCGGCCTTGGGGTTCACCGTTCCCGATTCGTGGATATAGCGGACGATCACGTCCCGGTTGGTATCGGGGGCCTGGTAAATGATCGTCGTCCCGTCGGCGCCAGGGAAGAAGCCGCCACCGCCGGCGCGGTAATTGTTGGTCGCCACGACGAACTTGGCCGCCTCGTCGATCGGCTTCCCATCGAACTGAAGGTCGACGATGCGGTGGGCGTCGGGATTGATGACCTTGCCCTTCTGGTCGTAGCGGGAGGGCTGAGACACGTCGATCTTGTAGGTCACCCTGTCGATCACGTCGAAATTGTACGACGGAAAGGTGATGTCGATGAGGGCGGCGTCCTTCGAGCCGGGCTTGATCTGGTTGAAGATGCCGGCGGAGCGCTCCAGCCACTCGCGCACCTGGGCGCCCGTGACTGCAACGGCGCGGACGGTGTTGGGATAGAGGTAGAGGTCGGCGACGTTCTTGATCGCGACGGGGCCGACGGGAACGTCCGTGTAGTAGTCGGGACCGGGCTTGCCGCCGGCCTTGAAGGGGGCGGCCGCCGAAAGCAGGGGCAGCTTCTCCCACTGGCTGCCCTTGAGCATCTGCTTGAGGTACCAGGTCTGTGCATCGGAGACGATCTGCACGGAGGGATCGTCCGCAACGAGCGAGAAATAGGAATAAAGGGGCGCCGCGGTCTGCCCCACGGGCCGGCGGACATAGGCCAGCGTCGCGTCGTGGTCCTTCTGCACGGGCGTTTCGACCGCGGCGACATCCTTGACGCTCGCGACCACCTTGCCGTTGTCGCGCGTGAAGATCGGCCGGGCCTCGGAGGTGTGGGAGACGATCTTCCACTTGCCCCCGTCCTGCTCGAGCAGGAGGTCGATCAGGCCCATGTGAGAGCCCCAGAAGCCGCCCATCACAGCGGGCTTGCCCATCAGCGTGCCCTTGTCGAGGTCGGCGCCCTGGATGTTGGCGAAATCCTTGGAATTCGGGAAGACCAGGTGCTGGTGGCCGGTGAAGACGACGTCGATCCCGGGCACGGCGGCGAGGAAGAGGGAGGCGTTCTCCATCATGTCGCCCTGCTGGCCGTCGATGCCTGAATGGGAGAGGGCGATGATCAGGTCGGCCCCCTGTTCCTTCATCACCGGCACATAGGCCTCAGCGGTCTTGACGATGTCGCGCACGGCCACCTTGCCGACAAGGTTGGCGCTGTCCCAGATCATGATCTGGGGCGGCAGGAAGCCGATGAAGCCGAGCTTGATCTTCTGCTTCTGTCCGGCACCGTCGATGATCTCCTTCTCGACGATCTTGAAGGGCGGCAGGTACGTCTTGTCCTTGAGCGGATCGTCGCCGGTGATCGAGGCGGCCTTGACGAGGTTGGCGCACACGAACGGGAACTTGGCCCCGGCGAGCGACTTGTCGAGGAAGTCGAGGCCGTAGTTGAACTCGTGGTTGCCGAGTGTCGACATCTCGTAGCCGAGCGTATTCATGGCGGCGAAGGTCGGGTGCACGTCGCCATCCTTGAAGCCGCGCTCATAGGCGACATAGTCGCCCATCGGATTGCCCTGGATGAGGTCGCCATTGTCGATGAGCACCGAGTTG
>JAKAJW010000078.1 GCA_021813645.1 Pseudomonadota bacterium
CTTGTCTCGCGAGGGCAGCTTCTATTGCGCGACGTTGCGCGGCGGAACCGATGCAGACCGCCCAACATTCGCCGGCGGCCGCGGCGTGTTCTGGCGCGGCGCCGGTTGGACTTGCCGCGGCTGACCACCAAAGCCGAAGAAGTTGCGGAACGACGGCGCGGCTTGCGGGCTCGACTGAGCGCTCGTCGGCCGCTTTTGCTTTGGTGGTGGCGCAGCCTGCGTGGCAGTGGCCGGTGCTCCTTCCGGAGAGGTGGCCGCCACCGGCGTGTCCCCTTTGGCCGGTTCACGAGCGATTTCACGGCGTGGCCAGGTGAAGTCGTCGGCGCGTCCGGCGGGCGGCGCGAGCGGCTCGCCCTTCACGAGGGTGCGCGCCACGAGTGCATCGACTGCTGCAGGGCGAGATCCCGGGCCTCCCAGCAACTGATCGGTGCCGACGGAGGAGGCAACCAAGGGCACGATGGGGCCAGCCAGAGGACGCGGCGCCGGCTCGCCCGGCTGCGCGTTGGCATCGGGGGTTGCGGGTTCGCTCGGCAAGGTAATCGGCGCGGAGCGGGATGCCAGGAGGCGCGTGATTTCGCGCTCGACATAATGCGCAAGCTTCCGCGCGCCCGCCTTGGTGAAATAGACGCCGTCATAGGAACGCAGCCGGCGGATCTGGCCTTCGAAATCGGGCCCCTGTTGCAGGAAACGGCCCGCCTCGTCGACGAAGCCGTCCCAGACGTCGACATAGGTGATGCCGGCCTTGGCCGCGGCCTCCCGGTAGAGCGAATCCAGAAACAAGGCGTCCGAAGTCGCTTTCGCACCGCGCACGGCAGGCAGTCCAACCCAGATCACCGGCACACCCTTGCTCTTCAGGACCGCGATCATCTCGTCGATCTTCTTGTTGTAGAGTTCGGTCCAGCGATCGTCGCGGAATTCGACCAGCCCATTCGCCGAGCGCCCGCCTCTTTCCGGCGCGGCAACCTGCGGAGCCTCTCCGTTCTCCGCGGCATCGTCCTGCGGCAATTCGGGGGCGGGTGATTTCTCTTCGCCCTTGGCGGCGGCGCCGGCCTCGCCCGGCTTGTGGGCGTCCTTCTTGTCGCTCTTCTTGTCGCCGCCTTTTGCGTCCGGTTTGTCCGTCGCCGGCTCGCGCATCGGAACGCGGTCATTGAGGCCGAGCATCACGACGATGACATCGGGCTTCTCGGTGGAGAGGATGGTTTTCGCCGCCGCCGCCCAGTCGGCCGGCTCGCCCTTGGGCTGGTAGTGGATCAGGCCGGAGACAGTCTTGTGCCGGCGGATCACGCCCATGTCCGGCTGCTCGTTGTAGGCATCCTCAAGGCCATAGGCGAGCCAGTCGGCCATGGCATCGCCCAGCACAAGCACGTTGTGCTCCGGCACGCTGTCGCGCTTTTCCGGCGGCGGCGCCCTGGAATAGTTCTCGACGCGCTTGGGCGCCTCGTGCTGGAAGGGGGCGAAGAAGTCGCCGCCGAACCAGCCGCCGGGTCCGCGCGGTGCCGGCTGGGCTTGCCGCGGCGGTCCGCCGAAATTGAAGAAAAATTGCGCTGATGCGGGCGTGGTGACAGCGGCGAGAAATGCCAGCATCACCGCCAGCGCGGCCAGCGGGCCGGCTTGGGTGAGCAGCCGCAACAAAGGTCGTTTCTCGCGCATTCGGCTCGGTCGCAACGGGTGTTTCGATCAACGAATATAGTAGCAAAATCCGGCCGCAAGCGGGCGGATTTCCGATCTCACAGATCACCCTCTGCTACCATCAAATTTCGAAGGCAAGATCATAGAGCACGATCCAGTTCCTTGGGGAACCGGTTTTCCTGCCGCGGGACCACGAAGAGCCCAATAGACCTTGTTGCCGGGATCAGTTGCTGCGGAGCCGATCAAGCATTTCCGAGGACGCAAATCCGTCGGCGGGCGCGCCGATCGACGCCTGGAAGCCGCGCAGCGCCTGCCGGGTCTCGCCGCCGAACTGGCCATCGGGTGTACCGCGATAAAATCCACGCTGCGCCAGCAGCTGCTGCAGTTCCAGCCGCTCGGCGCGTGACAATTCGCGTTCCTGCCGCGGCCAAGCCTGCACGAACGGCTGTCCGCCGCGAAGCCGATCGGCGAAGTGGCCGATCGCCAGCGCATAGGCTTCCGCTGGGTTGTACTTCATGATCACGCGAAAGTTCTGCAACATCAGAAATCCGGGACCCTCGGCGCCCGCCGGGGCCAGCAGATAGGCCTTTTCGCTCGAGAGAGGGAAGGTCTGGCCGGTGGCGCGCTTGAGGCCGAGGTGCTCCCATTGGGCGAGCGTCATCATTCTGGCCCGGTCGGCAAGCATGTAGTTGAAACCCTTCGGCACCACGACCTCATAGCCCCAGGGCTGACCTGTCTGCCATCCGTCCTTTTTCAGGTTGTTGGCGGTCGATGCGATCAGATCGGCGGGATCATCGACCACGTTGCGGCGGCCGTCGCCGTCGGCATCAACCGCATATCGCTTGAACGCGGTCGGCATAAATTGCGTCGGTCCGAACGCCCCGGCCCACGAGCCGCGCATCTGC
>JAKAJW010000293.1 GCA_021813645.1 Pseudomonadota bacterium
CCTCGGCGCGCGGCGAGCTGGAGATCGTGACGCTGCTGGAGATGTATCTCGCCGAAGGAGCGCTGACGGTGGAGCGGATGGGGCGCGGCTATGCCTGGCTCGACACCGGCACCCATGCAAGCTTGCTCGACGCCGGCAACTTCGTCCGCACGCTGGAGCAGCGGCAGGGCCTGCAGGTCGGCTCGCCGGACGAGATCGCTTTCGCCGCGGGCTGGATCGATCGGGCGGGCCTGCTTGCCCAGGCCAAGCTTTTCGGCAAGACCGACTATGGGCGCTACCTGGATCGCCTCGCGCGCGAGTGATCAGAAGGCCGGAATCACCGGGTCGAAACCGTCGAGCGGCAGCGCCGCCACTTCGCGCAGCAGGGCGATGAAGCCGGCCACCTGATGGGCCGCCGTGTCGCGCCCCTTCTCGGCGGTCGCGCGGCTCGCGTCGCCGACCACTCCGGCCGGGTTGAGGTCGCGCGCGATCCATCCATAGGACAGCGGACCGGTCGGCGGAATCGTCGTCCCCTCGGCGGTGGACCGGAAATCCCGCGCCGCGGACATGTCGACGGTTTCAGGCTGGAAGGCCAACATCAATGACGTTTCCATGTCGCCTCCGTGGATTCCGAACTTGCGCTCGGCTTCGGTATAAAGCCCCTCGGGTGCACCGAACCCGCTCCACTGGCACTTCACCGCCAGCATGCCGGCGCGGACCCGCAGTTCCCGCGACAGGATCGACACCAGGTCCAGATTGCCGCCGTGACTGTTCACCAAGACGATCTTTCGCACCCCGGCACGGCGCACAGAAAGGCCGATTTCGGTCCACACCCGCAGCGCGTTTTCGGCGGAAAGCGTGAGCGTGCCAGAAGCGAACAGATGTTCGTTCGACTTGCCGACCGCCTGCACCGGAAGAATGCGGATGTCGAGATCCGACGGGCAAGTGCGGCGCAACTCCGCCAGCATGCCTTCGGCGATCAGCGTGTCGGTGCCGACCGGAAGATGCGGGCCATGCTGTTCCACTGCCGCGGTGGGGAGGATAGCGAGGGTACGCATCGGGTCGATCGCGGCAAATTCCGGGGCGCGATATTGCGCCCAATCCAGGCGTCGGGTCATGCGGCAGGGCTTTCGACAAAGGGGGTGGATCTGCTGGTGCCGATCAGGCGGTCGGTCGCCCGGCGCACCCGGTTGAGGTGGTGGGCACGGCTCTCGGGCGTCGAGGAATCCATCCGGTAATGGGCGGCGAAACAGGTGCGGCAATGGCGGGCGCAGATCAGCCGCAGACCGCGCAGGATCGTCCGCTTGCCCGGCGCGCCGACCAGCCAGGTCAGCCAGCGGCTGGCCCCGCAGGTGGTGAAGACGCCAAGCCGCCCGATCTGGGTCAGCCCCGGCGCGATGTCGCGGCGTCCGGGCAGGGGCATCCGAAAGGCGACGTCTGGCAACATCACCCGTTCTAGCCAGCCCTTCAAAAGCGCGGGCAGCCCGTACCACCAGGTCGGATAGATGAAGATCAGGGTATCGCACCAGCGCAGGTCGGCGACATCGTCGCGCACCGGTGCCTGGTTTGCCGGGCAGTCGAGATAGCCCAGCCACTCGTTTCGCGTCAGCACCGGCTGGAAGTCCTCGGCATAGAGGTCGCGCAGCCGTGTCTCTGCCCCCGCCGCCGCCAGCCGGTCCAGGACCGCGTCGCGTACTGCAGCCGTGAAGCTGTCCGGCGACGGATGGCAATAGACGACAAGCGCGCGCATCAGAGCCGCTCCATCTCCGTTTTCACCCGGGCTAGAAAGCGCTCCCGCTTGGCCTGATCTGCCCGGTTCATGTCATAGAGGGCAAGATAGCGCATGCGATCGGGCCGGCACACATGCCAGACGGCCCGCTTGACGACGTGCCGTGGCGGGTCTCCCGCCAACAGCGCGCGCCGACGGGTGCCACCATAGGTGGTTACCGCGGCCAGCTTGCGGATATGGGTGAGGTTCGGCTTGACGAAGCCCTCCTCCAGGCGGAACGACACGCCGGGCAGGAAGACGCGGTCGAAAAAGCCCTTCAGGATAGCCGGATAGCCGAAGTTCCACACTGGGAAGACCAGGATCAGCGCCTCCGCCTGCCGCAGCCGTTCAACGTAACCGGCGACCGGCGCCAGATTCGGGCCGACCTCGTGATAGCCGCGCCGTTCGGCTTCGCTCAGCACCGGGTTGAACCCTTCGGCGTTCAGGTCGCAGTCGTCAATCTCCCAGCCGCGGGCCGTCAAGGTTTCGACTACGGTCCGGTGCAGCGCAGCCGAGAAGCTCTCGGGGCAGGGATGGGCGAAAAGAACTAGCGCGCGGGTCATCTGGACCGGTCCGACTTTCTCAGGGCATCTTGTTGGCGAAACGGGCCTTCGGGCGGGGCAGGCCGCCCCGACCCCGGGCGGCGAAACTATCGGGCGGCGCGGATCCTGGCGTAGGAATACATTCGTTCGAAATTCCATTCCGGCGCATCCCAGGCGATCATCTTGCCGGGGTTGAGCAGGCCCTTGGGGTCTGCCTCGCGCTTGAAGGCCAACTGGCGGGCGTCGACCGTCTGACGGCCGCCTTCCTCCAGCGTGTAGCGGTGCGGGTTGAAGATCATGCAGCCCAACCGTTCATGCTCGCGGATGATGTGGTCGAGCCGCTCGGCATTGGTGAAGTGCACCATGGAAAGCCCGGCGAACATCACATGGCCATGCTCGCGCATCACCTCCAGATGCTGCATCACCTCGCCAGGGAAGGCGGCGCGGATCGCCTCGATCCGCGCGAGGTAGTCGGGATAGCCATAGCGCACCTGCAGATAGGTGATCGAAGGGTCGACCTTCAGCGCCCGCAGGGTGGTGTGGTTCCAACCGTATTCGTAGACCGGCCCCGGTTCGCGCGGCCAGCCGCCGCGATCGGACCGCCAAATCACCTGCGCCGCTGGGCGGCGCGCCGTGAAGATGTCGAAGGCATCGATCGCCTGCGGCGCAACCATCAGGCCGACCAGATGCGGCTTGTCGGGCGGCACATGCGGCGCCACGCGCTGGAAATAGTCCGACGCGATCGGCGCCTCGTAGACCGAGGCGAGCTTGATCAGGATTCCGTCTTCCTCGGCGAGATCGGCGGCGAATTTCGTAGCCCCGGGAAAGCTCGGCAGCGCCACGAAGGTCTCCACCCAGTCGTAGGCCGGCGCCAGCGGCAGCTCGACCTCGGTGATGATGCCGTTGGTGCCGAAAGCGTGGCTGACGCGGGGCAGCTCTTCGCCACGCAGGTCCAGGATGCGCGGCTCGGCTTCCATCGTCACCACGCGCAGCCGGATGATATTGCCGAGGTCGCGCAGCGCCCCCCAGCGCACCGAGCCGACGCCGCCCGAGCCGCCGGCGACGAAGCCGCCGACGGTGGCGGTGGCATAGGTGGAGGGCGTCATGCGCAGCTCCTGGCGCGACTGCGCCCGCGTTTCGGTGTCGAGGTCGCGCAGCACGCAGCCGGGCTCGGCGATAACGCGGCCGGGGTGGATTTCCTTCACCCTGTTCAGTGCACGCATATGCATCACGCAGCCGCCGGCCAGCGGCATGGCCTGGCCGTAATTGCCCGTGCCGGCGCCACGCACGGTCACCGGTACGTCATGTGAATAGCAGACCCGCAGCACCTCGATCACTTCGGCCTCGGATTTCGGCGTGACCACGAAATCCGCCGTGAGATGATCGAGATGCGCCTTCAGCACCGGCGAATACCAGAAGAAGTCCCGGCTTTTCGCCTTCACCGAGACTGGGTTGCGATCGATGTCGAGATGCGAGAGGGCGGCGAGGGCGGCGTCGATATCCATGGCTCAGCTCATCAGCGGGTCGAGTTCGGCATAGTCGGGCAGGTTGCGCTCGATCTGGCGGCCGGCGCGTAGAACGATGCGGTCGGCCTGCGGCCGGGCGAAGAGTTCGGTCCAGCTGCGCGCACGGCAAATCACCAGATCGGCCGGGGCGCCGGAGGCGAGGCTGGGCGCGGCGAAGCCGCAGGCCGCGGCCGGAGTGGTCAGGAAGGCCTTCACCCAATCGCTGTCAGCATGGTCGAGATGGGCGATCCGCGTCGCTTCGCGCATCACCTCGACCATGTCGAGATCGCCGTAGGCATAGAACGGGTCGCGGGTGTTGTCGGAGGCGAAGGCGACCGGGATGCCGCGGGCCTTCATCTCATGCACCAGCGTGACGCCGCGCCAGCGCGGGGTGCGGCAGGTCGCGCGGTCCTGCAGATACATGTTGCACATCGGCAGGCTGACGACATTGAGCCCCGCCTGGGCCACCAGGTCCAGCGTCGCCAGCGCCTCCGCCTCGGGCTGGACCGCCAGCGAACAGCAGTGACCGACCGTCACCGGGGCATCGAAGCCGGATTCCAGCACCAGCCGGGCAATCTCGCGCAGCGTGGCGACGGAAGCATCGCCGGTCTCGTCCACGTGGAAATCCACGGCCAGGCCGCGCTCCTTCGCGAGCCGGAAGAAGGCGCGGAGCCGCTCGGTCAAGTCCGGCACCGGATAGGTGACCATGCCGAGCACGCCGCCGGCCTCGGCGACGATATCGGCGGTTCTGACGAAGGCACCGCCCATCTCCGCCATGTCGCAGCCGATCAGGCAGGAGGCCTGCAGGTCGATCCGGCCGCGCCATTCCTCGCGCATCTCGCGAAACACGGGGAAGGAGATCGCATCCTGCGGAGGGATCGAATCCAGATGGGTGCGGATTGCCCCGGTGCCGTGTGCCCAGGCGCAACGCAGCGCAAAATCCATCCGGGCGCGCACATCTTCGGCCGTCCAGCGGGCGGCTCGGTCGGCCGCGACCGTGGTCAGCGCGCCCCGAAAGGTCCCGTCAGGGTTTGGGTTCCTCGGCCAGATATGGCCCTTGTCGAGATGGGTATGCATATCGACGAAGGTGGGAAAAACCATCGTCCCCTTCATGTCGATCGGAATGCCGGGGGCATCGACGATGCGGCCGGCCTCGAGGGTCAGCGAAATGCGCACCAGATCGCCGGGCTGACCCAAGAGGCAAGCAGGGGTGGTGAGGTTTTCCAGCGTCAGTCGGGGCGCGTCTGGCAGGGTCAGGAAATCGTTCATGTCTCGCGTTTCACGGCGCTTTCGTGCCACTTGTGGAGCAGGAGGTGGCTGAGGAAGGACAGCACGCCGAAGATCGTCACCCCGGTCAGCGCGATCAGCAGGAGCCCGGCATACATGCGGGGGATGTTCAGTCGGTAGCCTGCCTCCAGAATGCGGAAGGCGAGGCCCGATCCGATGCCGCCGGTGCCGGCGACATATTCGGCGACCACCGCCCCGATCAGGCTGAGCCCGCCGGCGATCCGGAGACCGCCTAGAAAATATGGCAGCGCCGATGGGATCTGCAGGTAGCGCAGCCGCTGCCAGCGTGTCGCGCCGTAGATCTGAAACATGTCGCGCAGATTGTGGTCGGCGGAACGCAGGCCCAGCGTGGTGTTGGACAGCACCGGGAAGAAGGCCACCAGCCAGGCGCAGAGCAGCAGCCCCACCAAGCGGTTGTCGACATAGATGAAGATCAAGGGCGCGATCGAGACGACGGGCGTCACCTGCAGGATCACGGCGAAGGGGTAGAAGGACATCTCGATCCAGCGGTTCTGGGTGAAGAGAATGGCCAGCCCCGCACCGCCGATGACCGCGACAGCGAGCGCCATCAGGGTGATTTCGAGCGTTACCAGCAGCGCCGGGAACAGGATGCCGGCATCGTGGATCAGGGTGGAGACGACCAGCACCGGGCCGGGCAGGATGTATTTCGGGATGTCGTTCCAGACGACGACGCGGTTCCAGACCAGCACCGCCAGCGCCATGACCAGCAACGGCAGAAGCCAGCGACCGAGCCGTTCGCGCCGCGCCGCTCGGGCCCGCTTCAGCTCTTCCTGGTCGACCGCCGCAAAGCCAGTGGTATTTGCCGTGTCCAGGCTCATGCCGCCTCTCCCATCGCCTGGTAAAGAGCGTCCGACGCGGCCCGACACTGCGCGGCATAGTCTGCCGATGTACGGTAGGCCTCGCTGCGCGGATAGGGCGCGTCGATGGTGAACTCGCGGATCACGCGGCCGGGGCGGGCAGCCATCACCACCACCCGGTCGGACAGAAACACGCTTTCGAACACCGAATGTGTCACGAAGACAATGGTGCAGCCGATCTTGGCTTTCAGCTCCAGCAGGTCCTGGTTGAGCTTGTGTCGGGTGATTTCGTCCAGGGCGGCGAAAGGCTCGTCCATCAGGATCAGCCGCGGATTGGTCACCAGGGCGCGGGCGATGGACACCCGCATCTTCATGCCGCCCGAAAGTTCGCGCGGATAGGCGCCGGCGAATTTCTCCAGGCCTACGAGGCGAAGCACCTCCAGCACCTCGTCCTTCACTTGGTCGTAGCGCATGCCCTTCAGTCGGAACGGCAGCCAGACGTTCTGCGCGACCGTGGCCCAGGGCATCAGCGTCGGCTCCTGGAACACCACCGAGAGATCTCCGGCGCCATGCGGGTCTTCCCAGGCGATCCGTCCCGAAGTCGGGCTGCTCAGCCCGGCCAGGAGCCTGAGCGCGGTCGACTTGCCGCAGCCCGACGGGCCGAGGAGCGAGATGAAATCGCCCTCATGCACGTCGAGCGACATCTGCCGCAGCGCCACGACGCCACCGTTGAAGCTCTTGTCGACGTCCGCCATCTGAAGCACTCGCGGGCGCTGGCCGAGCGGCTGGATCGCGCGGCGTTGTACGGCCATGGGGCCCTCCGTTCTGCTGATGCGTGGGGTCAGGTTCGGCCCCGCCGCCAGCGCTCAGTTCTTCGGGCGCAGGTCGAGGCCGAGGCCCTTGTCGACGAAGGCGGTGGTATAGACCGACTTGTAGTCGATATTCGGCTTCACCACCTGGGCCGCGACCATCTCGTCATAGAAGGTCTTCCAGCGTGCGTCGGTCATCGCGCCGATGCCGAGCTTCAGCGTGTCGCCGGAATCGGCGATGCCCTTGGCCTTCATCTGGTCGATGGCGAAGGCGATCTGGGCATCCGTCATGTCCGGATTGTCCTTCTTGATGAGGGCGTTGGCCTTGCTGTTGTCGTGGTAGAGGTAGTTATACCAGCCGAGGATCGAGCCATCGACGAAGCATTTCACCACCTCGGGCTTGCTCTTCACGGTCGCCGCCATCGTTTCGATCAGCGTGGAATAGGTCGACCAGCCGTAATCGGCGATCAGGTAGATGTCGGGCTTGAAATGCCCTTCCTGCTCGACCATCCGCGGCTCGGAGGAGAGATAGCCCTGCATGGCCAGGTTGGGATTGGCGATGAAGGGGCCCGGGTTGAAGGTATAGACCTCGCGGTTGGAATCCTTGAAGCCCATCGTCTTCACCATCCACTGGTAGAAGCTCGTATAGCCCTGGTCGGAGACCTGGATCTTCATGTTCTTCAGGTCGGCCAAGGTCTTGCCCTTGCCCGGATGGGTCAGGATCACCTGCGGCTCTTTCTGGAAGATCGCCGCCACCGCCATCACCGGCACGCCTTCGGCTGCGGCGTTGAACTCTTCCAGCATGTTGCCGGCCATGATGAAGTCTTCCTTGCCGGCCAGCATCTGGGCACGGTTGTTCACCTGCGGCCCGCCGGGGATGATCTTCACGTCGAGCCCACACTGCTTGTAGGTGCCGTCGGCCACCGCCTGGTAGAAGCCGCCGTGTTCCGCTTCCGCAAGCCAGTTGGTGCCGAAGGTGACTGGGGTCAGCGCTGCTGCGGCACCAGCGGCGCCAATCAAGGCGAGCGCCAGCGACAGCGGTTGTGAAAAGGACTTGAGGGCCATGAAGTGCTCCGCGATGAGGGCCTTGCGGCGAATGGGCGTCTGCGCTCACGCTAGTTCGCCGGGTCGGGATTGCCCCATTCCGCTCGGGGCGCGCGCATCGCGGCCGCGCCGGCCACGCATTTTTGAGCGCGAATCCGTGGCGTTTGCCCAAGAAATGGCCGGCGATTAATGTTTCGTCGATCTTGGCGCCGGCCTAGCATCGCCAAGTGCCCGAATCGCGTTGCGGAATGGCGATGAAACAGCTTGCGCCCGATACGATAAGCCCGCCCTTCGGGCGCTACGCGCATGGCGTGGAATGCCCGCCCGGCATGCGGCTGGTGGTGACCTCCGGCCAGTTGGCGCTGGCCGCCGACGGATCGGTGCCCGCTGGGGTGGAGGCGCAGGCGCGGCTGTGCTTCGCCAATTGCGCAGCGATCCTGGCCGAGGCCGGTATGGGGCCGGCGGATGTGATCCGGGTCAATGCCTTCGTGACCGATCGCGCGCATATGGCCGGCTATATGGCGGCGCGTGACGCCTGGCTGGCCGGCGTGACACGGCTGCCGGCTTCGACGCTGGTGATCGTGTCGGGCTTTACTCGGCCCGAGTTTCTGGTGGAGGTCGAGGTGACGGCCGCGGCGGCGCCGGGGGCGGGCGCTTGACAGTTGTCGCCGCAGTGCAGAAAATCCGGCCGCCGCTGTCGGGACCGACCGAGCACCGGCAGGGGGCGGAGAGCGTCGCGTGACCCAGAGCCATCATGTGTTTTCCGGGCTGCTGGCGCAGGCCAATGCCACGCCGCCGATCCCGACCGCGGTGGTGTGGCCGCTGAGCGACCTGTCGCTGCAGGGGGCCTGCGAGGCGGCGCGGGAGCATGTGATCGCGCCGGTATTGATCGGCCCGCCGGATCGGCTTGCCGCGCTGGCCCAACTCGAGCGGCTAGACATCTCCGGCTTCGCGCTGGTCGAGGCTGCGAGCGAGGCGGAAGCCGCCGCCAAGGGGGTGGAGTTGTGCCGCGCGGGCAAGGCGCGGATCCTGATGAAGGGCAGCCTGCATACCGACGCCTTCATGCATGCGGTGATGCAGGACGGCACCGGGCTGCGCGGCACGCGGCGGATCAGCCACGTCTTCATCTTCGACGTGCCGCGCTATCCGCATGTGCTGATGATCACCGACGCGGCCGTGAACATCGCGCCTAACCTTATGGAAAAGGCCGATATTGTGCAAAATGCCATCGACCTGGCGCATGTCCTTGGGATGCCGGAGCCGAAGGTGGCGATCCTTTCGGCGGTGGAGACGGTGAACCCGAAGATCCAATCCACCATCGACGCGGCAGCGCTGTGCAAGATGGCGGAGCGCGGGCAGATCACTGGCGGGCTTTTGGACGGGCCGCTGGCCTTCGACAATGCGGTGAACCTGAAGGCCGCGCGGGTCAAGCATCTGTCGTCGCCGGTCGCGGGCCAAGCGGATGTCCTGGTGGTGCCGGATCTGGAATCCGGCAATATGCTGGCCAAACAGCTGGAATATCTCGCCGGGGCGGAAGCCGCCGGGATCGTGCTGGGGGCCCGCGTGCCGATCGTGCTGACCAGCCGGGCGGACGGGCCGAAGGCGCGGCTTGCCTCGGCGGCGGTGGCCGCGCTGCTGGCCGAGGCGCAGCTTCCCAAGGAGCTCGGCGCCGGCGCCAGCCCCGACGAGTGACCGCGCGCGTCGCTCTTAACAAGCCCCTAACGCGGCGCCCCGAGCGCCGGCGCGCGCCCCTGACCGGCACAGGGCAAGCCCTTGGCCCGGCTGAAAAATCGGCATACCGATTTGGCACCGATTTCGCACCGATTTGACACCGACGTTGCACCGAAAAGGGCGCCCGCGAGGGGCGCCCTTCGAGCCGTTGTCCGGTCTGGAGATCCCCCGCGTCGAAGGGTGGCCCGCAGGCCCCGCGCCGGCTCAGGCCTCAACCAGATTCTCGGCGACGATCTCGACGAGGCTTTCCAGCCCGCCGTCCCATTTCCAGTAGAGCTTGCTTTCGTCCATCGTCAGCCGGCAGTTCGCGCAGGCCGAGACCAGCGTGTCGGTGCCGGTCGCCGCGACCTGGTCGATCTTGATCTTGAACGCCTTGTTGCGCAGCTCGGCCGCCCGGCTCATCGCCTGCACGCCGCCACCCCCGCCGCAGCACCAGTTCAGCTCGGCCGTGGGCGTCATCTCGTGGAACTGGGTGGCGAAGCCGTCGAGGATATAGCGGGCATCCGCCGCCGCGCCGCCGCGGCGCGAGACCTGGCAGGGGTCGTGATAGGTGAAGGGCTTGTCGTAGGGCTTCAGCTTCAGCTTGCCCTCGCGCTTCAGCTTGGCGATGTATTCGGTGATGTGCAGCACCTCGAAGGGCAGCGGCCGGCCGAGGATATTGGCCGCCCCCCAGCGCATCACGCCATAGGCGTGGCCGCATTCGGGGATCACCACCGTCTTCACCCCGGCCGCTTCGGCGGTGCTGACGATGCGCATCAGCATGGTCTTGGCGATGTCGGCCCGGCCGGCGAGATAGCCGAAGTTGGTCGCCTCGTAGCCATGCGCCGAGAAGGTCCAGTTCACCCCGGCGTGGTTCATGATCTTCGCCATGGCCGAGAGCGACTTGGGATATTTCATCGCCTCGATCGAGGAGACGGTCAGCAGCACCTCGGCCCCCGTCTTGTCGAGCGGGATGTCCACCTCTTCGTCGTCGGCGAGCCAGTCCAGCCGGTCCTCCAGCTTCTCGGGCGTCAGCCCGAGTGGCGAGCCGTGGTCGCGCGAGTTCTCAGCCGCGGCCTGCAGATCGGCCGGGCCGAGCCCGGCGACGGCCCAGGCGCGCCGAGCCTGGCCGACGATCGAAGCGATGTCGATCGCCATCGGGCAGGCCTCGGTGCAGCGGCCGCACATGGTGCAGGTGTCGAAGATCAGCTCTTCCCATTCCTGTAGGTCCGTCTCGGTGACCTTCGGCGCCAGGCCGAGCCAGCGCAGCGGCCATTTCTGCGCCTTGTAGGCCTTGGCGATCGGGAAGAGCTTGTAGGCCGGCGTGTGCCGCGGGTCGCCCGAGGTGCGGTAGAACAGGCAGGCGTCGGCGCATTGGCCGCAGTGAAGGCAGCCTTCCAGATAGGAGACCAGATGCGCCTCGGTCTGGGCCAGGAAGCTGCGGGTCGCGGCTTGGACATCGATGGTCATGGCCGGTCTCCTCAGGTCACGTTGATCTGCACCAGTTCCTCGCCGTCGGGATCGGTGACGTGGACGGCGCAGGCGATGCAGGGGTCGAAGGAGTGGATGGTGCGCTGGATTTCCAGCGGTTGCTTGGGATCGGCGAGCGTGTGGCGATCCATCAGCGCCGCCTCATAGGGGCCGGGCTGGCCCTTGGCGTCGCGCGGGCCGGCGTTCCAGGTCGAGGGCACCACGGCCTGGTAATTGTCGATCTTGCCGTCCTTGATGACGACCCAATGCGCCAGCCCGCCGCGCGGCGCCTCGGTGAAGCCGACGCCCTTGGCCTCGGCCGGCCAGGTGGCCGGATCCCATTTCGCCTCGTTGTGCACCGAGAGGTCGCCAGAGCGGATATTGGCGATCAGGTTGTCGTACCAGATCATCATCTGATCGACGATGATCTTGCTTTCCAGCGTGCGCGCCGCGGTGCGGCCGAGGGTGGAGAACATCGCCGTCAGCGGCAGGTCGAGCTGGGTCAGCGCCTGGGTGGCGAGCGCCTTGGTCGGCTCGTGGCCCTTGGCGTAGAGCATCAGCACGC
Organism: Pseudomonadota bacterium; assembly: GCA_021813645.1. Taxonomy (GTDB): domain Bacteria; phylum Pseudomonadota; class Alphaproteobacteria; order Rhodobacterales; family Rhodobacteraceae; genus Solirhodobacter. The sequence continues at coordinate 11,498 of JAKAJW010000293.1, forward strand.
GCGACAGCGGGCCGACCTCCATCACATTGCCCTTCCAGCGCGGCGACTTCAGCCAGGAATAGTCGTGCTCGACGTCGAGCTGGGTGAAGGGCGGCTGCGGGCCGGAATAGTGCAGGTTGGTCTGGCCGGCATAGGGGTGCAGCCCTTCGGCCTTGCCGCCGGAATAGTCGTACCAGGAATGCGCGACGAATTCCTGCACCTGCGCCGGGTCGTTGAGGTCGATCGGGTGGATCGTCGACAGGTCTCGGTTGAGGATGGCGCCGGCGGGGATCAGCCAGGAGGCGGGATCGTCCATGCCCTTCTCGGGGAAGTCGCCGAAGGTCAGGAAGTTGCCGACCCCCTCGCCGCGGGCGAACCAGTCCTTGTAGAACGAGGCGATCGCCAGGGTGTCGGGCAGGTAGACCTGATCGACGAAGGCCTGCATCCGCTCGATCACCGTCTTCACCTGGCTGAGCCCGGTCATGTTGACGGCGGTGGCCGCCAGCCCGGCGCCGGCATCGACCGAGATCGGCGAGGGCGCGCCGCCGACGAGGAAGTTCGGATGCGGGTTCTTGCCGCCGAAGATGGTGTGGATCTGCACCACCTCGCGTTGCCAGGCGAGCGCCTCGAGGTAATGCGCCACCGCCATCAGGTTGGCCTCGGGCGGCAGCTTGTAGAGCGGGCTGCCCCAGTAGCCATTGGCGAAGATGCCGAGCTGGCCGCCTTCGACGAAGGTTTTGATCTTCTTCTGCACGTCGGCGAAGTAGCCGGGCGAGGACTTGGCGTAGCTGGAGATCGACTGCGCCAGCTGCGAGGTCGCCGCCGGATCGGCCTTCAGCGCCGAGACCACATCGACCCAGTCGAGCGCGTGCAGGTGGTAGAAATGCATGACGTGGTCATGCACGTATTGCGCCGCGATCATCAGGTTGCGGATCAGCTGGGCGTTCGGCGGGATGGTGTATTGCAGCGCGTTCTCCACCGCCCGCACCGAGGCGATGCCATGCACAAGGGTGCAGACGCCGCAGATGCGCTGGGCGAAGGCCCAGGCGTCGCGCGGGTCGCGGCCCTGCAGGATCAGCTCGATGCCGCGCACCATGGTGCCGGAACTGTAGGCGCTCTTGATGCTGCCGTCGGGGCCGGTTTCGGCCTCGATGCGCAGGTGGCCCTCGATGCGGGTGATCGGGTCGACGACGACTCTCTCGGTCATGGCTGCGTTCCTTTAGATCTTCACGCCGCGGCGGCCGTAGCTGATGCCGGTTTCGGCACGGGTCAGGAACACCAGGAAGGCATGCATCAGCTTGCCGAAGGGGAACCAGATCAGCAGCAGGCAGACGCTGAGGATATGGAGGGCCAGAAGCGATTCATAGCGGGCGCCGAGATGGCTGACGGCGAGCAGGCCGGTGAGCACCGGCAGGAAGGTGACGAGCCAGGA
>JAKAJW010000374.1 GCA_021813645.1 Pseudomonadota bacterium
GGCCAAGCCACTCAACTCCTCGGCGAGTCGGCCGGCTTCGATGCAGCGCTGCCGACGCTCCTCGACCGAGAGCCGAACCGGGCCGCTGGTCAGGAAAAGACCGATTTCGGCGCTTTTCAAAATGCGCTGGCAGGCCCCGTGCAGGGCCTCGCGCAGGCGTTCGACGTTCAGAAAGTCCGTTGCGTGGGGGAAATTGGCAGGTCGTGCGGATTCGGTGGAATGTGAGCGATCGGTAGACATGGCGAGTCCTCCCAAAGGCTAGCCTGCACCTGGTTTTGGGCGCTGTCTACAACCCAACGATGAAGCAACGGTGAACATGCGCCTTCTCCGCGCAGAAATTGTTGCAGGATGAGCCGAATGTGGCCGATGAAATGGGCGCCCGAAAACGGGGCCGATTTCAGCTCAGCCGAGCGCGGTGAGCCAGAGCCAGGCGGTGAAGATCGTGCCGGCGGTGGCCAGCAGGACGGTGGAGGCGGCGACGCGTTTGCCGACGCCATACATGTCGGCGAAGAGATAGGCGTTCACCCCCGGCGCCATGGCGGCGGTGACCACGGCGGAGCGGAAGGCCGCCTGCGGCAGGTGGAAGGCGGTGCCCAGGCCCCAGGTGATCGCCGGATGCAGCACCAGGGTGATGCCGCAGAGCAGGGCGATGATTCTCAGGTCGCCCTCGGGCCGGTAGCGGTGGAGGGTGGCGCCCAGGCCGAACAGCGCGGCGGGCAGCGCCGAGCGCACCATCAGATCGACCGCGTCGGTGAAGACCTTGGGTAGCGGGATGCCGCCCAGGTTGACCACGAACCCGGCGGCGATGCCGACCACCAGCGCATTGCGGAACATCGCCCGCAGCACCCGCATCCCGGTCGCGCGCAGCCCGCCGCCGCGATGGCGCACCACCTCCATCACGGTGATGCCGAGCCCGTAGCAGAACGGGGCATGGAAGGCGATGATCGTGTAGTTGCCGGCCAGCGCCGCCTCGCCATAGGCGCGTTCGGTGATCGGCAGGCCGAGCAGCAGCGTGTTGGAGAACAGGCCGACGAAGCCGATGGCGACGGCATCTTCCCAGGGCCGGTCGAACAGCAGGCGGGCGGCGAACAGCGCGACGATGAAGCAGGTGACGGCGCCGACGTAGAAGCTCACCAGGAGCCAGGGGTTGAAGTCCTGCGCCAGGTTCAGGCTGGAGATGGCGCGGAACAGCAGGCAGGGCAGGGCGAAACCCTGGGTGAACTTCATCAGCCCGGCCACGTGATCGTCGGAAATCAGCCCGCGCCAACGCGCGGCATAGCCGAAGCCGAGGACGAAGAAGATCGGCAGGATGACTTCGACGAGAGCTTCCACCTCAGATCTCGTAGCTGATCGTCATCCCGTCATAGGCCGGGGTGATATGGGCGGGCGTCTCGGCTTCGATCTCGGCATAGTCGAGGTCGAGGTGCATGTTGGTCAGCACCGCGCGGCGCGGCTGGGCGCGGGCGATCCAGTCGAGCGCCAGCGCGAGATGGGCATGGGTCGGATGCGGGGTGCGGCGCAGCGCGTCGATCACGAAGCAGTCGAGCCCTTCGAGATGCGGCCAGGCCTCGTCGTAGATCTCCAGCACATCGGGCAGATAGGCCAGATCGGCGACCCGGAAGCCGAGCGCGTCGATGGTGCCGTGGCTGACCCGGAACGGGGTCAGGACGACCGGCCCGCCGGCGCCGGTGACGGTGATCGGGCCGTGGATCGCGTGCAGATCGAGGATCGGCGGGTAGGGCGAGCCCTCGGGCTGGACGAAGGCATAGCCGAAGCGGCTGAGCAGCGCCTCCTGGGTCGCCCCGTCGGCCCAGACCGGCAAGCGGCGGCGGGTGTTGAAGACGATCTGGCGCAGATCGTCGATGCCGTGGGTGTGATCGGCATGGGCATGGGTGTAGACCACGCCGTCCAATTCGCCCACGCCGGCGTCGAGCAACTGGGCGCGCATGTCGGGGGTGGTGTCGATCAGCACGCGGGTGCTGCCCGCCGCGTCGCGCCGCTCGACCAGCAGCGAGCAGCGGCGGCGGCGGTTCTTCGGGTTCGCCGGGTCGCAATCGCCCCAATGGCCGCCGAGTCGGGGCACGCCGCCCGAGGAGCCGCAGCCGAGGATGGTGAACGTGAGCCGCGCCATCAGGCCGCCCCGGCGGCGCCGGTCGGCACCCAGGCGGCGGCCTTGGAAAAGAGCCGGTCGAAATTGGCCGAGGTGGCGCGGGCGAAGTCTTCGTAGGACAGGCCGAAGACCTCGGCGCCGACCCTGGCGGTATGGGCGGTATAGGCCGGCTCGTTGCGCTTGCCGCGATGCGGCGGCGGCGCGAGATAGGGGCTGTCGGTCTCGACCAGGATGCGGTCGAGCGGCGCGGCGGCGAAGATCGCCCGCAGCTCGGCCGATTTCGGGAAGGCGGCGATGCCGGACATCGACAGGTAGAAGCCGAGCGCCAGCGCCGCCTCGGCCAGCGCGGCGGAGGAGGAGAAGCAGTGCATGACGCAGCTATAGGGGCCGGCGCGGTGCTCTTCGGCCAGGATGCGA
>JAKAJW010000426.1 GCA_021813645.1 Pseudomonadota bacterium
CCTCACCCGGCCAAGGCCGGCACCTGCCCCGCCGACGCTCCTCCGCGCGCGGCGCCCGCCCCCACCCAACCGCTCCGGGCCGTCGACCTGGCGGATCTCCTCCGCCTGCGGCGGCAGCCTTGGAGCCGCCTGGAACACGCGAACGTCGTGACCGAAGGCTATCTGATCCGGGTCCAGGCGCAGCCCGCCCGGTCTTCCGCCTGCCGGGGCGAGACCAACCGCGTCTACCGCGTCTGGCTGAAGGCCAGCCGGCCGGGAAGCACCAAGCCCACGGTCAGCCGCCACAATGCGGTGGTCGCCGTCGTCGCGGGCACGGTGGTGCGCGACCAGCTCGGCGGCGAGCAGGCGTTGGGTCGGCTCGTCGGCTCCCGGCTCAGCGTCACGGGCAGGCTTTCGTTCAACCCCGCCCGGCGCGGCGAACTGGCGAGAACCCGCGGCACCCTATGGGAAATCCGCATGGTGTCGCGCATCTCGCCCTGCCCCGGCGATGCCTGCCCTGCCCCGACACCCCCGCTGGAAAAGCTGATCGCGCCCGTTCACTGAGGGCTAGCCGCGGCCGATTTTCCCTCCACCTTGCCCAGGAAGTTCTGAGCCAGCGCCTTGTAGAACGGCTCGGGGCAGAGCAGGCGCGACGCGCCGAAGGCCACCAACGCGCTTGCCATCAGCGGAATGGTCATCTCGTTGTTGTCGGTCATCTCCAGCACGATCACCACCGCCGTGATCGGCGCCTGAACCACCCCTGCGAAATAGGCCACCATCCCCAAGAGGATGACCGCCCCCGCCGGAACCATCGGCAGGAGCTTGGCGACATCTGCGCCTATGCCGGCGCCAGCCGCCAGCGACGGGGCGAAAATGCCCCCGGGGATTCCGCTCAGATAGGAAACGATGGTGGCCGCGATCTTGGCGAGCGCGAAGCCGTCCGGCAGGCTCGCTCCATGCAGAAGGGTCTGCGCCTCATCATAGCCGGTCCCGTAGGTAGCGCTGCCCGTCAGCAAGCCGATGACCGCCAGCACCAGCCCGCAACCCACGGCGAAGGCCACGGGACGTCCGGCCTTCAACCTCCCCAGCGGTCCAGGCAATCCATGGCGGGCGGCCAGGATCAGGCTTTGGCTGAAGACGCCCCCCGCCAATCCGCCGATGCCGCCGCAGACGAACACCGCGACCCAGCCCCGGCCAAGGCTGAGCGAGGCGGCGGTGTGTCCGAAATAATGGTAGTTGCCGAGGATGGCCAGCGAGGCGATGCCGGCCAGAATCACCGCGCTGAAGACGGTGCCGCTGGTGCGCTCCTCGAAGGAACGGCTCAGTTCCTCGATGGCGAAGACCACGCCGGCCAAGGGCGTGTTGAACGCCGCCGCCACACCCGCCGCACCGCCGGCGAGGATCAGGGCGCGCTGCACCTCTCTGTGGGAAAGCCGGAGGCTCTGGCCGACGGCATGCATGATCGACGAGCCGATCTGGGCCGTGGGCCCCTCGCGCCCCACCGACGCCCCCGAGCACAGCGCCAGAAGGGTGAGCAAAATCTTGCCGGCGGCGATCCGCAGCGAGAGAACCGCCTGGCGCGAGGCGGCTTCGGTCATTTCCAGCGCGGCGATGGCCTGAGGGATGCCGCTGCCTTCCGAGCCGGGGAAAAAGCGCCGTGTCATCCACAGCGCGAGGCCAAGCCCCAATGGGGTCACCAGCAGGGCCATTGCCGGCCTGGGGTGGATCAAGACATGGAAAGCGTCGTTGGCAACGTTCGCCGCCTTGGCGAAAGCGATGGCGACCAGGGAGATGGCCACGGCGCCGATCCAGAACGCCACGCGCCGCAACCACAGGCGCGGGGCAAGCAACAGCCGGCGTCTGAAATGAAGATGGCCCATATCGTTTGCCCGCTCCTCTGGCTAAAGGCAGGGAGCATGCCGGAAGCGCCTGAAAACAACAACCGCCAGCGCGCCCGAACCAGGGCTCCGAACTCAGATGACTGAATCCTTGACGCCCCCGCGAGTGATGGTGTCATCCCGAGCGGAGAGAGGGATCGTTCAGGCACGAACGGCAGCGGCCAGCGGCTGAAAGATCCCTCATCGCCGTCGCTCTGTCGGGATGACAGGGGGGGACGATGACATTGACCAATTCGAAACCTGAGTTCGGAGCCCCGGCGCCCGAACAGATGCCGTAATAGGCCTTGAGCCAGGCGCTCTCAGGGCTTGGCCGACGAAAGCGGATCGATAGTGAGGGTAATGATGGACAGCGGCTCGTCACCGGGCGGCGCGGCCACCAGCAAATGCGCCTGCGGCCCCGTCGCCCGGAAATAGGGGCCATCGACCAGCGCGTTCAGCCCTTGGAGCGCCGTCATCGGCAGGGGGTTGATATCGCGGCTGGCGAGAACCTGGGCGACATTCCGTCCACGCTGGCAGGTGAAGCTCTTGATGACGCCGCTTTCGACCAGACCGCCGAGCGGCAGGGCGCAAATGGAACCGCCGAAGCCCTGCGGGACGGGGATCCGCACGCGCAACTGGCCGAACGGGGTCAGAGA
>JAKAJW010000364.1 GCA_021813645.1 Pseudomonadota bacterium
GGCGCTGCGGCTCGACGGGCCGCAGGACGTGCTGCTGCTGGCCGGCGACCGCGAGGCGGCGGCGCTGCGCCGCCATGCCGCGCGGGCGGCGCGCCGGCTGTTGGGGGCAGGGCCGGCGGCGTTGCCCGAGGACGAGGCCGACGCGCCCGAGGCTCTGCCCGAGCGCGGCTTTCACCTGACCGACGGCCGGCACAGCTATGCGGCCCGGCTGATCGAGCCGGTCGAGGGCGGCGCGCCGCTGGTCGCCTTCGAGGGCGCGCTGCCGGCGGCGGGGGCGGAGCTTTGGGTGGTGCGCGGCGCACCGGCGCAGCCCATGCGGCCCGATGCGGCGGCGCTGGCCGGCGGGGTGATCTGCTTTGCGATCGGCACCCGGATCGCCACGCCGGAGGGTCCGCGCGCGATCGAGAGCCTGCAGCCGGGCGCGCGTATCCTGACCAAGGACGACGGCCCGCAGGAGGTGCTGTGGTCGGCCAGCCGGCGGATGAGCGGCGCGCGGCTCGTGGCGCTGCCGCAGCTGCGGCCGATCCGGCTCAGGGCCGGCGCGCTCGGCATCGACCGGCCGGACGGCGATCTGCTGGTCTCGCCGCAGCACCGGATGCTGGTCCGCGGGCCGGCGGCGCGGGCGCTGTTCAACACGCCGGAGGTGCTGGTGGCCGCCCGCGACCTGGTGAACGACCGCACGATCACCGTGGACCGGGCGCTGCGCGAGGTGACCTATGTGCATATCCTGCTGGCCCGGCATCAGGTGATCTGGGCCAACGGGCTGGAGACCGAGAGCTTCCATCCGTCCAACACCTCGCTGCAGACGGTGGATCCGGCGCAACGGGCGGAGCTTTTGGCGCTCTATCCCGGACTGGTGCGCGATCCGGAGGATTACGGCGGCTTCGCCCGGCGCAACCTGACCGGCTCGGAAGCGGCGATCCTGCGCTACGAGGCGGCCTGAGGCCGGGAGCCAGGGTTGCGGCCGGGCGGGCTCAGTCCTCTTCGTCGCGCGCGTAGGTCTCGATCAGCCGCTTCTGGCCGATGAAGAAGACGAAGATCGCGGCCGAGAGCACGAAGGTCTTGAAGGTCACCCAGACCGGGGTCGGCATGGTGCGCCAGACCAGTTCGTTGGCGACGGCGAGCAGGAAGAAGAACCAGGCCAGCCGCCGGGTCAGGATCATCCAGCCCTCCTGCGCCAGCGGCAGCACCTCGCCCATCGCGAAGCGCAGGTAGGACTGGCCGCGCATCAGGCCGAAGCCGAGCGTGCCGGCGAACAGCAGGTAGATGATCGTCGGCTTCATCTTGAAGAAGCGCTCGTCGTTGAACCAGACCGAGAGCCCGCCGAAGACGATCACCAGCACCAGCGAGACGATCTGCATCTTCGACAGCTTGCCGGTCAGCCACCACAGCAGCCCGGTGGAGATCAGCATCAGCGGGATGAAGCCGGCGGTGGCCAGGATGAAGCCGTTGTAGCTGGTACCGAGGATCTCGAAATGATGGCCCTTGAGGCGGAAGTAGGCGATGAAGAAAGCGGCGATCGGCACCAGCTCGATGGCCAGCTTCAGCCCCGGATTGACCTTGCGTTCCGCCATAGCGGGCCCTTCTCTGCTTGCTGCGGGCTGCATGCCCGGAAACTGCCTGGCATGCAAGCCAAGCGGCTGGCGCGGCTCACCAGAGCCCGGGCACCAGCCGCCAGGGCGTGTTGCGCTTGTAGGCGGCGTAGCCAGGCAGTTCGCGTTCCAGGAAACGCTCCTCGACGCCGATCCGGAAGGCCAGCAGCAGGGCGATGACGCCGGCCACCGCCAGGCTCAAGCAGCTGCCGAGCACCAGCGAGGCGCAGACCTGATAGGCGATGGCGACGGCATAGAACGGGTGGCGCACCAGCGCATAGGCGCCGCTGTCCACCACCCGGTGGGCGCGGCCCTCCTGCAGGCAGACGCAGGGGGCGAGATAGGGGTTGGCGCGCATCGTGCGATAGCCGGCCCAGGTGATCGCCGGGATCAGCGCCAGCGCCGCGGCGCGCAGGCTGTCGGGCACGGTGAGCCAGTGCATGTGGCCGGCGTCGCGGCCGGCGACCCAGGCCCAGGCCAGCATCAGTGCCGAATGCGCCGGCACGAAGAGCCGGTCGGCCAGCGGCTGGCCCTGCGGCGAGAGTTCGGTGCGCGAGGCGAGCAGTTCGGGTTCGTAGATCGCCAGGGCGACCACCGCGGGGATCAGCGAGACCGCGGCGAGCGCCAGGAGCAGCCAGGCCCATTCGAAGTCGAGCGTGCCGGCGGCGGTGAAGACCAGACCGCTGATGAGCAGGGCTTCGGCGGCGATCACCAGGATGATCTTGGCGATGAGGTAGGCGGGGCGGGGCTCTTGGACTGTCCAGTCGGTCACGGAATGGGGCGCCAATCGATGAGGGTCGGATCGTAGATATGAAGAAACGAGCCCCGGTCGGATCGGCCGGGTCCCCTCCTCCGCGCGCTATAGTGCCGTTTCGGCGTCGTTTGGCAAGGGATGCGGGCCGGCGGGACCGGCGGCGGC
>JAKAJW010000352.1 GCA_021813645.1 Pseudomonadota bacterium
ATGACGCGGGCGACGGGGGGCTTTCGATCCCGGTCGACTGGCGGTCGGCCATCGTTGCGGCGCAGGGCTCGGCCTTCCTGAAGGACGCGCTGGGCGAGGACATGCACCGCACCTTCACCGCCATCAAGGCCGCCGAATACGCCCGGGTGAACCGCACCATCGCGGATGTGGATTACGATCTCTACCTGCACACGGTCTGAGGGCCGCGGACCGCCGGGGGGCTGTCTGCCCCCCGGACCCCCCGAGGATATTTGCGGACAGAAAATGAGGGGCGCCGGGTCCGAAGGGACGCCTGCGCCCTTCGCCTTGCGCCAGATCAACGCGCGCGCGGCCCGGTCCGGGTTTGCTGGATGCGTCGGGCAACGATGAGCCCGGGCGACGGAGGCACCGATGGCAGGCGATCCCTATGCCGCGCTTGGCGTGACGAAGACGGCGACCGAGGCCGAGATCAAGCGCGCCTACAAGAAGCTGGTCCGCGAAAGCCACCCTGACCTGAACCCCGGCGATGCCGGGGCCGAGGCGCGGTTCAAGGCCGCGTCGGCGGCCTATGACCTGTTGAAGAACGCCGAGACGCGGGCGCGGTTCGATGCGGGCGAGATCGACGCGAGCGGGCAGGAGACCCCGCGGCAACCGAACTATCGCGATTTCGCCGACGGGCGCGGCGGGGGGGCGCAGGGCTTCCCCGAAGGCGTGGACCCGGCCGAGATCTTTGCCGAGTTCCTGCGCCATCGCGGCGCGGGTGGGGGTGGCACGGGCTTCCGCGCCGCCGGGCCGGACCTTCGCTTCACGCTCGAGGTGGCCTTCCTTGACGCGGCGCGTGGTGCCCGGCGGCGGCTTGAGCTGCCCGGCGGCGCCCGGCTGGAAGTGGAGATCCCCGCCGGGGCCGCCGATGGCCAGACCCTGCGGCTGCGCGGGCATGGCGGCCCGGGGTTCGGCGGGGGGCCGCCGGGGGATGCGCTGGTGACCCTTCGGGTCGGCCCGCATCCGCATTTCCGCCGCGAGGGGCCCGACATCCTGCTGACCCTGCCGATCACGCTGGACGAGGCGGTGCTGGGCGCCAAGGTCGAGGCACCAACGATCGACGGGCCGGTGAGCCTGACGATCCCGAAGGGCGCAAGCTCGGGCCGGGTGCTGCGGCTGCGCGGTCGCGGCACGGTGGTTCCGGGCCGCACGGGCCGCGGCGACCAGCTGGTCACGCTTTCGGTCGTGGTGCCCGCGCATCCCGACGAGCGGCTTTTGCGCTTCATGGAGGAATGGAGGGCGAGCCGCACCGAAACGCCGCGGAAAGGAATGGTGCCATGAGCCTTAAGGGCGAGGATGAGGTGCTGGCCGACCTGCCGATCAGCCGCGCGCGGCTGCGGGCCTGGATCGCGGCCGAGGTGGTGGTTCCGGTAAAGGGGCCCCGCGGGCCTGTCTTCGGACCGGGCGAGCAGGCCCGGCTGCGGCTGGCCTGCGAGCTTTGCGAGGCCTACGAGATCCCTGACGATACGCTGGCGCTGTTGCTGACGCTGGTCGACCGGCTGCACCGCGCCGAGGCCGACCTGACCGTGCTGGCCCGCGCGCTGGCGGCGGAGGAGACGCCGGTGCGCCATCGCATCGGGCTGGCGCTGCGGGGGTGAGACGGGGCCCGGCGCGCCCCCGGCCCCGCCGCTATGGCGCGCCGTCCGGCCGCCCGAAGGCCAGGCGCACGACCAGCCCCGGCGCGGCGTCGTCGAGCGTCAGCGCGGCGCCATGCAGATCGGCGATTGCCGCCACCAGCGCCAGGCCAAGGCCGCTGCCGGGCGTGGTGCGGCTGCGTTCCAGCCGGTAGAGGCGGCGCAGCACATTCTGCCGCTCGTCCGCCGGAATGCCGGGGCCGGTGTCGGCCACCTCCAGCACCGGCTGCGCGCCGCCGTGCAGCGTCACGGCGATCCGGCTGCCGGGCGGCGTGTGGCGAAGCGCGTTCTCGATCAGGTTGGCCAGCGCCTGCCCCAGAAGGCTGCGGTCGCCCTGCACCGTCACGGGGCCGCCGGGCAGATGCAGCGTCAGGCTTTGGCCCGCGTCATCGGCGGCGGGTTCGTAGATCTCGGCGAAGGTGCGGGCCACCTCGGCCAGGTCTACCGGCACGAACCGCGCCTTGGGGCTGCCGCCCTCGATCTGGGCGATCTGAAGAAGCGACTGGAACGTGCCCACGATCCGCGCCGCCTCTTCGCGCGCCTCGGCGGCCAGTGCCGCGCCCGTCTCGGGCATCCCTTCGGCCGCGGCCAGCCGGTCGAGCTGCACCGCCAGCCGCTGGATCGGCGTCTTCAGGTCATGCGCGATGTCGGCCGAGACCTGCCGCAGCGCCTCGGTCGCGGCTTCCTGGCGAACGGCAAGCCGGTTCACTCCTTCGCCGATCGCGGCCAGGTCATGCGCCCCCGGCATCGGCACCACCCGCGCCGTGAGATCGCCCGAGGACAGCCGGTCGAGCGTGGCCACGATCCGGTCCACCCGCGCCCGACTGCGCCGCGCAAGGTACAAGC
>JAKAJW010000190.1 GCA_021813645.1 Pseudomonadota bacterium
CCGGATCTGCGGGTGCTGCGCGATCCGTTCTCGGCCAAGCCCTATGTGCTGTTCTACGCCTCAAAGCGGGTCGGCGGCGACGTCTCCGACTTCGCGGCGATCAAGTTACTGAAGTTCGCGTTGAACTGAGGACGGCGGCCGGCCCCCCAGCGGGGGCCGGCCCGGCGCGGGGGTGAGGCAGGAGAAAGCCATGCGGCTGAGCGAACAGGCGACAGTGCCCGGGGCGGCGCTGCCGGTGGCGGCGTTCAAGGACCATCTGCGGCTCGGCACCGGTTTTGCCGACGATGGCCAGCAGGATGCGCTGGCCGAGGGCTATCTGCGGGCCGCCCTGGCGGCGATCGAGGGGCGGATCGGCAAGGCGCTGCTGCAGCGCGGCTTCCTCTTGGTGCTGCAGGACTGGCGCGACCCCGCCGAGCAGCCGCTGCCCGTGGCCCCGGTGGTGGAGGTCGGCTCGGTGGTGCTGGTCGACGCCACGGGCGGGCGGCAGTCGGTGGCGGCCACGCATTACCGGCTGGTGCCGGATCTGCAGCGGCCGCGGATCGGGGCGGTGGGGGTGCTGCTGCCCCCGGTGCCGAACGACGGCCATATCGAGATCGCCTTCGAGGCGGGCTTCGGACCGAACTGGTCCGACCTGCCGCCGGATCTGGCCCAGGCGGTGTTTCTGCTGGCGGCGCAGTTCTACGAAAGCCGGCATGAGGTTGGGCTGGGCGAGCCGGCGATGCCCTTCGGGGTGATGGCGCTGATCGAGCGCTGGCGCACCGTGCGGGTGCTCGGGGGTGGCCGATGAGGCCCCCCCGGCTGAACCGGCCGCTGGTGCTGGAGGAGGCGGTCCGCCACGCCGACGGACTGGGCGGATACGGCGGCGGCTGGGCGGCGCTGGGCACGCTTTGGGCCGAGGTCCTGGCGCTGGGCGGGCGGGACGTGGCTGCCGATCAACTGCTGGTCTCGACCACCCGCTACCGGATCACGGTGCGGGCGGCGGCGCCGGGCGCGCCGTCGCGGCCGCGGCCCGATCAGCGGTTCCGCGAGGGCGGGCGGCTGTTTCGCATCCTCGCCGTGGCCGAGCGCGACGCGGCGGGCCGCTATCTGACCTGCTATGCCGAAGAGGAGGTCGCGACATGAGCTATGCGATGGCGGAGGCGCTGCAGGCAGCGATCTTCGCCCGGCTTGCCGGCGACGCGGCGCTGTCGGCGCTTGTCGGCGGAGCGATCTACGACGCGGCGCCGCCCGGCGCGGGCAGCGGAACCTTCGTGCTGATCGGGCCGGAAGAGGTGCGCGACGCCGCCGACAAGACCGCCGACGGGGCGGAGCATCGGTTGCTGATCTCCGTCGTTTCCGATGCCGCCGGCTTCCAGTTGGCGAAGGCGGTGGCGGTGGCGGTGTCGGACGCGCTGGCCGGCCCGGTGCCGAGCCTGAGCCGCGGCCGGCTGGTCTCCCTGGCCTTCGTGAAAGGCGCGGCCAAGCGCACCGAAGCCGGAACGGCGCGCCGGATCGACCTGACCTTTCGCGCGCGGGTCGAGGCATAGGTTTCACTTTTGCAGCATTCGCGCCGAAAGCTTGGCGCTTTTGCCCGGCAATAATATCCATTAACGGAGAATTCCCATGGGAGCCCAGAGCGGCAAGGACCTCCTGATCAAGCTCGACATGACCGGCGACGGCAGCTTCGAGACCCTGGCGGGGCTGCGGGCCTCGCGGATCACCTTCAACGCCGAGACCATCGAGGTGACGAGCCTCGACAGCGGCGGCTGGCGCGAATTGTTGGCCGGGGCGGGGATGCGCTCGGCGGCGATCGCCGGCTCCGGCGTGTTCAAGGACGAGGCCACCGACGAGCGCGCGCGGGCGATCTTCTTCGCGGCCGACACGCCGCAGTTTCAGGTCATCATTCCGGCCTTCGGCACGGTGCAGGGGGCCTTTCAGATCACCTCGCTGGAATATGCCGGCAATTACGACGGCGAAGCGACCTATGCGCTGGCCTTCGCTTCGGCCGGGGCGCTGAGCTTCACGGCGGCGATCTGATGGCCAACCCCTGGGCGGGCGAGGTGGCGGTCACGCTCGACGGTCGGCGGCACCTGTGCAAGCTGACGCTCGGCGCCTTGGCCGAGTTGGAGGCGGAACTGGCGACCGGCACTTTGGTCGAGCTGGTGGCGCGGTTCGAGGGCCAGAGCTTCTCGGTGCGCGATGTGCTGGCGCTGCTGGTGGCGGGGCTGCGGGGTGGCGGCTGGCAGGGCACCGCCGCCGATCTGCGCACCGCCGAGATCGCCGGTGGCCCGGTCGAGGCGGCGCGGGTGGCGGCCGAACTGCTGGCACGCGCCTTCGCGCTGCCGGCGACCGGACCGGGCGGGCGGTGATGCGTTTCGACTGGGCGGCGCTGATGCGGGCCGGGATGCGGGGGGCGGGGCTGAGCCCCGAGGCCTTCTGGCGGCTGACGCCGGTCGAGCTGCTGATCTTGCTCGGCCTCGAGATCGGCGCGGCGCCGCTGACCCGGACCCGGCTGCGCGAATTGTCCGCGCTTTATCCGGACCGGCCCGGGGTAGCGGCGGCGGGCCGGGATCCGTGCGCCCGTGAGACCTAGGGGAGTTTTCGCAGATGACGATGGACGGCACGGCGCTCGGCGATCAGATCGCGGCCCTGGAACAAAGCTTCGGCGCCTCGAGCGCGATGGCGGTGGCCTTCGACGGCGAGTTGGCGCGGATGCGCGAGGGGATGGTGGCGACCGGGCGCGAGGTGGCGAGCCTGACGAGTGGGTTGGGCGGCGATCTGCGCCGGGCGTTCGACGGGCTGGTTTTCGGCGGCGCCAGCCTGAGCGATGCGCTGCAGGGGCTGGCGAAATCGATGTCGAATACCGTCTATGCGGTGGCGCTGAAGCCGGTGCAGACCGCGCTCGGCGGGGCGCTGGCCAATGGGATGGAGGCGCTTTGGGGCGCGGCGGCGCCCTTCGCGTCGGGCGCCGCCTTCTCGGCCGGGCGGGTGACGGCCTTTGCGACCGGCGGCGTCGTCCAGGGGCCGACGCATTTCCCGATGCGGGGCGGCAGCGGGCTGATGGGCGAGGCCGGGCCGGAAGCGATCCTGCCGCTGGCCCGTGGGCCGGACGGCCGCCTGGGCGTGCAACTGCAGGGCCAAGCGCGGCCGGTTCAGGTGGTGATGAACATCACGACGCCCGACGTGCAGGGTTTCCGCCGCAGTCAGGGCCAGGTCGCGCAGGCGGTGAACCGGATGCTGGCCCAGGGCCAGCGCAATGCATGAGGCGGCGATGGGGTTTCACGAGGTCAGATTTCCGGTGACGATCGGCTTTGGCTCGACCGGCGGGCCGCAGCGGCGCACCGATATCGTCACGCTGGCGAACGGCTACGAGGAGCGAAACACGCCCTGGTCGCAGTCGCGGCATCACTACGACGCCGGGATGGGGCTGCGCAGCCTGGACGATGTGCAGGCGCTGATCGCGTTCTTCGAGGCGCGGGCCGGACAGCTCTACGGATTTCGCTGGAAGGATTGGGCGGATTACAAGTCCTGCCGACCCTCGGACGCGCCGGGCCCGTTCGATCAGGAGATCGGCCTGGGCGACGGCGCGACGCGGGCGTTCCAGCTGACCAAGATCTATCAGTCGGGCGAGGCGCGCTATCGGCGGGTGATCGCGAAGCCGGTCGCGGGCAGCGTGCTGGCGGCGGTGGCGGGCGTGCCGCTGCGCGAGACGGTCGGCTATGAGGTCGACACCGCGACCGGCATCGTCACCTTCGCCGACCCGCCGGATTTCGGCGTGCCGGTGACGGCGGGCTTCGCCTTCGACGTGCCGGTGCGGTTCGACACCGACCGGATCCAGATTTCAATGTCGAGCTTCCAGGCAGGCGACGTGCCGAGCGTGCCGGTGGTGGAGCTTCGGCTATGACCGCCCAGGCGCTTTACGACCACCTGGCGCTGGGGGCGACGACGGTGGCGCGGGCCTGGGCGGTGACGCGCGCCGACGGGCGGGTGTTCGGCTTCACCGACCACGACCGCGACCTGGCCTTCGACGGGGTGAGCTTCAAGGCAAGCTCGGGCCTGTCGGCTTCGGCGCTGCTGCAAACGACGGGACTCGCGATCGACAATGCCGAGGCGGTCGGAATGCTGTCGGATGCCGCGGTGACCGAGGAGGACATCCTGGCCGGGCGGTTCGACGGTGCGACGTTTGAGATCTGGCTGGTGAACTGGGCGGACGTCGCGGCCCGCGCCTTGCAGTTCCGTGGCAGCCTGGGGCAGCTCACCCGTGGCGGCGGGGCCTTCCATGCCGAGTTGCGCGGACTGACCGAGGCGCTCAACGCGCCGCAGGGGTTGGTCTATCAGGCGGGTTGCGGCGCGGTTCTCGGCGATGGCCGCTGCCGGTTCGACCTCGGCCAGCCGGGCTATGCAGCGGAAGTGGCGGTCGAGGTGGTGGAGAACGACCGGCTTTTTCGTTTCGCGGAATTCGCTGGCTATGACGACCGCTGGTTCGAGCGGGGCCGGTTCGCGGTGCTGTCGGGGGCGGCGGCGGGGATCGTGGCGGTGGTGAAGAATGACCGGCTGAGCGATGCCGGCCGGGTGGTGGAACTCTGGGAAAGCCTGGTCGCGCCGGTCGCGGCGGGCGATCGGGTGCGGATCGAGGCGGGCTGCGACAAGCGTGCCGAGACCTGCCGTTTGAAGTTCCACAATTTCCTGAACTTCCGGGGCTTTCCCCACATCCCGGGGGAGGATTTTCTGGCCTCCTACCCGGTGCAGACGGGGGTGAACGACGGCGGGGCGCTGTCGTGAGCCTGGCCGAGCAAGCGGTGCAGGCGGCGCGCAGCTGGATCGGGACGCCTTATCAGCACCAGGCGAGCGCGAAAGCCGCGGGGACCGACTGCCTGGGGTTGCTCCGCGGGGTCTGGCGCGAGCTTTACGGCGCCGAGCCCGAGCCGGTCCCGGCCTATACGCCGGATTGGGCCGAGCCGGAGGGGCGCGAACTGCTTTGGGCGGCGGCGCGGCGCTGGCTGGTCGAGGTCGGCCCCGGCCTCCCGGTGCCGGGGGACGTGCTGCTGTTTCGGATGCGGGCGGGATCGCCAAGCATCTGGGTCTTGCGGCGAGCGGGGGGGCGGCGCCGAGCTTCATTCATGCCTATGCCGGGCATGCGGTGGTCGAAAGCCCGCTGACCGTGCCCTGGGCGCGACGGATCGTGGCGCGGTTTCAGTTTCCGGAAAGGGGCGCCTGATGGCGACGATTGTGCTTTCGGCGGTGGGCGCCGCGGTCGGCTCCGGCTTCGGCGGCGCGGTTCTTGGATTGTCGGGCGCGGTCATCGGCCGGGCGGTCGGCGCGACCATCGGCCGCGTGATCGACCAGCGGCTGTTCCAGCAGAAGGTCCTCGGCGGCGGCTCTTCGGCGGTCGAGACCGGCAAGGTGCAACGCTTCGCGCTGACAGGGGCCTCGGAAGGGGCGCCGATCGCGCGGGTCTGGGGAAGGGTTCGGATCGGCGGGCAGGTGATCTGGGCGACGCGGTTTCTGGAGCATACCCAGACGACGACCACGACCTCGACCGCCAGCGCGGGCGGCGGCAAGGGCGCGGGCGGGCGGACGCTGACCGACACCCGAACCGTGACTGCCTATTCCTACACCGTCAGCCTGGCGATCGCGCTGTGCGAGGGGGAGATCACCCGGGTCGGGCGGGTCTGGGCGGACGGCATCGAGATCGCGCGGGATTCGCTGAATTTGCGCGTCTATGCCGGATCCGAGGATCAGCAGCCCGACCCGAAGATCGCGGCGGTCTTGGGGGCGGAGAACGCGCCGGCCTATCGTGGTATCGCCTATGTGGTGATCGAGGATCTGCAACTCGGCCCATATGGCAACCGCGTGCCGCAGTTCTCTTTCGAGGTGCTGCGCCCGGCGCAGGGGACCTTCGCCCAGTCCTTGCCCGATCTGGTACATGGGGTGAAGGGCGTGGCGATGATCCCGGGGACTGGGGAATACGAACTGGCCACCACCCCGGTGCATCTGAGCGACGGCCCGGGCGTGAACACTTCGGTGAACGTCAACACGCCGTCCGGCAAGACCGATTTCGCGACGACGCTGGAGGTTCTGTCCGAGGAGCTGCCGGCCTGCGGTTCGGTCTCGTTGGTGCTTTGCTGGTTCGGCAGCGACCTGCGCTGCGGCGCGTGCGCGGTTCGGCCGAAAGTCGAGCACGCGGGGGCAGACGGGGTGCCTATGCCCTGGCGATCCGGCGGGATCGGACGATCCGAGGCCGAGGTGGTGCCGCAGCTCGACGGCCGGCCGGTCTACGGCGGCACGCCGGCCGACCAATCGGTGGTGGAGGCGATCCAGGCGCTGAAGGCGGCGGGCAAGGAGGTCATGTTCTATCCCTTCCTGCTGATGGACCAGCTGGCCGGCAACGGTTTGCCGGATCCCTGGAGCGGCGGCCTCGGCCAGCCGGCGCTGCCCTGGCGGGGGCGGATCACCGTGAGCCTGGCGCCCGGACTTTCCGGTTCGCCGGACCGGACGGCGGCGGCCGCAGCCGAGGTGGCGGCCTTCTTCGGGACCGCGCGGCCTTCGGACTTCACGGTGACGGATGGCGGCGTGCAGTACGCCGGCCCCGCGGAATGGAGCTATCGCCGCTTCATCTTGCACTGCGCACATCTGGCGGCGCTGGCCGGCGGCGTCGATGCCTTCTGCGTCGGATCCGAGTTTGCCGGGCTGACCCGCGTGCGGGGGGCGGGTGACGATTTTCCGGCGGTGGCGCAGCTTCGGGCGTTGGCCGCGGATGTTCGCGCCATTCTGGGCGCAGGGGTGCAGATCTCCTATGCCGCGGACTGGACAGAATACGGCAGCTATCAGAGCCAGGAGGGCGGGCTCTACTTCCCGCTCGATCCGTTCTGGGCCGATGCAAACTGCGACTTTGTTGGCATCGACAACTACATGGCGCTGTCGGATTGGCGGGACGATCCCGACCAGGCGGATGCGGCCTGGGGCTCGATCTACAATCTCGACTATCTGATGGCCAATGTGCAGGGCGGAAAGGACTACGACTGGTACTATGCCTCGCCCGAAGCGGCGGGGCTGCAGAAGCGGACCAAGATCACGGATGGCACCTACGGCGAGCCCTGGGTCTACCGCGTGAAGGATTTGACCAATTGGTGGGGCCAGGCGCATTTCCAGCGCCCGGGCGGGCTACGCGACAGCGCGCCAACGGCCTGGGTGCCGCAGTCCAAGCCGATCCGGTTCACCGAATACGGTTGTCCCGCGATCGACAAGGGCACCAACGAGCCGAACAAGTTCGTCGACGCGAAATCGTCTGAGTCGTCTTTGCCCCATTATTCCAGCGGGTTGCGAGACGACCTGATACAATTGCAATACCTTCGGGCGCTGATCGGCTATTGGGGCGATCCGGCGCATAACCCGATCTCGCCGCTTTATGGCGGTGCGATGGTCGATATGGATCATGCCCATGTCTGGGCCTGGGATGCGCGGCCCTACCCCTATTTCCCGAATGCGGTCGGCCTGTGGGCGGACGGCGCGAACTACCAGACCGGGCATTGGCTGACCGGCCGCAATGCCAACCAGCCGCTAGCCAATGTGGTCGCCGAGATTTGCGAACGCTCGGGGGTGACGGCGGTCGATCCCACGCCGCTCTATGGCTTGTTGCGCGGCTATTCGCTGGAGCAAACCGGATCGGCGCGCTCTTCGCTGCAGCCGCTTCTGCTGGGTTTTGCATTCGACCTGGCCGAGCGCGACGGGCGGATCCGGTTCTTCATGCGGGGCTTGCCGGACAAAGCCGCGATCGCCGAAGCGGAGGTGGTCGAAGCCAGCGGGTCGGGTGGGGCGATCCAGACCGTCAGGGCGGCCGGGGCAGAGACCTCGGGTTGCGTGCGTCTCAACTTTGTCGAGGCGGATGGCGAATATCAGGCGCGGGCGACCGAAGCGATCTTTCCCGATGAGGCGGTGCATTCGGTCGCGCAGACCGATCTGCCGATCGTCTTCACCCAGGCCGAAGGGCGTGCCGTTGCCGAACGATGGCTCGCCGAGGCGCGGGTGGCGCGCGATACGGTGAAGTTCGCGCTGCCGCCGTCGAAGGCCGTCCTGGGGGCAGGGGATGTCGTGCGGCTGGCGGGCGCGCGCTACCGCATTGACCGGGTGGAAGAGGCCGAGGCGCAAACGATCGAAGCGACACGGGTGGAAACCACGAGCTATGTCCCGAGCGACTACGCCGCCACGCCCGTGATCTCGCGGGCTTTTGCCGCGCCCGTTCCGGTCTTCCCTCTGTTTCTGGATCTGCCCATGCTGACCGGCGATGAGCTGCCGCAGGCGCCGCGGCTTGCCGTGACAGCGACGCCTTGGCCGGGTTCGGTGGCCTGCTTTTCGGCCGCGCAAGACGCCGGCTACACGCTGAATACGCTGGTCACGTCGCCGGCGGTCGTCGGCGTGACGCAGGGGCCGCTGTTACGGGCGTCGCCAGGGCTCTGGGATCGTGGTGCGGCGCTGCGGGTGAGCGTTTATGGTGGCACCTTGAGCTCGGCGAGCGCAGCGCAGGTGCTGGCCGGCGCCAACGTCGCCGTGATCGGCGACGGCACGTCCGCCAATTGGGAAGTGTTCCAATTCGCCAGGGCCGAACTCGTGCAGGCGGGGGTCTACGATCTTTCGCTGCGGCTCCGCGGCCAGGCCGGCAGCGATGCGATCATGCCCGAGGCCTGGCCGGCGGGCAGCTATGTCGTGCTGGTCACCGGGGCGGCGCCGCAAATCGAGCTTGCCTCGTCACTACGGAACGTGGCGCGTAACTACCGTATCGGTCCGGCCGCGCGCGGTTACGATGACCCGTCCTATACCCATCTGGTCGCAGCCTTCGAAGGCATCGGCCTGCGGCCCTATGCCCCCTGTCGCTTGGCGGCCAAGGTGTTGGCTTCGGGCGACATCGGTCTGCGCTGGACCCGTCGGACACGGCTCGACGGCGAGGATTGGACGGCGCCAGACGTGCCGCTGGGGGAAGCCTATGAGGCCTATCTGCTGCGTGTGCGGACCGAGACGGCGACATTGCGGGAGGTCACCGTGGGTTTGCCGTTCTGGACCTATGCGGCGGCGGATTGGCTTGCGGATGGCGCGGCCATGAAATTCACCGTCGCGGTGGCGCAACTGTCGGACCGCTTCGGACCGGGCCCTTTCACGGAGATTGCTGTCGATGTCTGACACAACGAACCTGAGCCTGCCGCTGCTATCGCCGTCGCAGGCGCAAAAGACGGTGACGGTGAATGAGGCGCTTGCCCGACTGGATGGGCTGGTACAACTCGTGCTCGTGTCGCGCTCGGCCGCCACGCCCCCCGTTTCGGCGCCCGAAGGCGCCTGCTACGGCGTACCGGGCGGGGCGGTGAACGATTGGGCGGGGCAAGACGGAAGGCTGGCAGTCTTCGTCAACGGGGGCTGGGCCTTCGTCACGCCGAGGCGCGGCTGGCGCGCCTTCGTCGCCGACGAGAACGCGCTGGCATTGCATGACGGCAGTGCCTGGCAGCCTGGCGCGCTGGCCTTGTCATCAAGCGGGGCGGCAACCTTCGCGCGGATCGACAAATTCACCCATGCGATCGCCACGGGCCCCACGTCGATGACCAGCTATCAGACTCCCGACGGGTCGATGGTGATTGCCGTTACCGCTCGCGTGCTGGCGACGATTTCGGGCTCGCTGACCGGCTGGCAGCTCGGCAATGTCGGGGCGGAAGATCGGTTCGGCACAGGGCTTGGGCTGCCGGTTGGCTCTTACGCGCGGGGGATGCTCTCGGCGCCGTTGACCTATTATGGCGCGACGTCGCTGGTTCTCACCGCGCAGGGCGGCAGCTTCTCCGGCGGCACCGTGCGGTTCGCTGTGCACTACCTCGATCTTGGCTTGCCAGGGCTCTAGGCCGCAGCTCCCCACTCGGCCCCGATTTTCAAGGCGGCCCACTTTTCGAATGTCGACGACAGCCTATTTGGTGTAGGACATCGGCGAAGGGAGAAGCGAAATGGCCGAATTCCGGGCAAAAGTGGCGGCGATCGATCCCGTCTGGTCGCGCATCTGCGACGAGGCGCGCGCCGCCCTTCGCGAAGAGCCGTTGCTGGGCGGGCTGATGCATTCGAGCTTGCTGCACCATGCCTCGATGGAGCGGGCTCTGGCTTACCGTTTTTCGCTAAAGCTTGCATCGGGCGAGATCGGCGAGCAGATCCTGCGCGAGATCGCGGATGAGGCCTATGGTTCCGACCCCGAGCTTGGCCAGGCGGCACGGGCCGATCTGATGGCGGTCTATGAGCGTGATCCTGCCTGCCACCGGTTCTTGCAGCCGCTCCTCTACTTCAAGGGCTATCAGGCGATCCAGGCCTACCGGGTCGGCCATTGGCTTTGGACGCAAGGCCGGCGCGACCTTGCCTATCTGATCCAGATGCGGGTGTCAGAGGCCTTTGGGGTCGACATCCATCCTGCAGCCCGCTTGGGCAAGGGGATCATGATCGATCATGCGCATTCCATCGTTATCGGTGAGACGGCGGTGGTGGGCGACAATGTCTCGATGCTGCATTCGGTGACGCTAGGGGGCACCGGCAAGGAAGATGGCGACCGCCATCCCAAGATCGGCAACGGCGTTCTGATCGGGGCGGGGGCCAAAGTGCTCGGCAATATTCATGTGGGCGACAACAGCCGGATCGCGGCCGGATCGGTGGTGCTGCACGACGTGCCGTGCTGCAAGACGGTTGCCGGCGTGCCCGCTAAGATCGTCGGCGATGCGGGCTGCGATCAGCCTGCGGTGAAAATGGATCAACTGCTCGATCAGGGCTACTAGGCGACGCCGCCGCTCGAAACGCCAAAGACCCGCCGTTCGGCGGGTCTTTTGTTTCGCTCCTGCGGGGTAGGCGCCGCTTGGGTGTGTCGGACGGGCGCCAAGGGCCTCTTTCCGCCCGTCACGCCAGCATGGCTATCGGGTTTTCGAGGTTTTCCACAACCGCCTTCAAGAACTCCGCGCCGAGCGCGCCGTCAATCACCCTGTGGTCGACGGACAGCGTCATCGACATCACGGTGGCGACGGAGATCGACCCATCTTCGGCCACCACCGGCGTCTTGATGCCGGCGCCGACTGCCAGAATCGAGCCGTGCGGCGGGTTGAT
This sequence comes from Pseudomonadota bacterium, assembly GCA_021813645.1. Lineage (GTDB taxonomy): Bacteria > Pseudomonadota > Alphaproteobacteria > Rhodobacterales > Rhodobacteraceae > Solirhodobacter. The sequence goes on from JAKAJW010000190.1 coordinate 11,089, forward strand.
CACCGCGTCGAAGTTCTCGATTCCGAACATGCCGAGGTTGGAGATCGCAAAGCTGCCGCCCTGATATTCAGTCGGTGCGAGCTTGCGGGCCTTGGCGCGGGTGGCGAGGTCTTTCATCTCGGCCGAGAGAGCGGAGAGGGTCTTTGCCTCGGCATCGCGCAGCACCGGGGTGAAAAGGCCGCCATCGACGGCCACCGCCACCGCTACGTCCGAAGGTTTCAGCTTCAGGATGCGGTCACCGGCCCAGACGGCGTTGCAGTCCGGCACCGCCTGCAGCGCCAAGGCGCAGGCCTTGATGATGAAGTCGTTCACCGACAACTTCACGCCCCGCGACTTGAGCTGAGCGTTCAGCGTCTCGCGGAACGCCAAGAGCGCATCAAGCCGCACCGAACGGCGCAGATAGAAATGGGGGATCGTCTGCTTCGCCTCGGAGAGACGGGCGGCGATCGTCTTTCGCATCCCGTCGAGCGTGACTTCCTCATAGGCGCGGTCGGCGTAGATCTTCTTCACCGTTTCGGCGGCCATCCCGGTCGGCATCGCCGCGGCCGGCGTTGCGGCCGATGTGGGCGAAGCCGTGGCGGTTGCAGCCGGGGCAGCAGCGGCCGGCCTGGCGCCTTCGACATCTGCCCGCACGATCCGACCATACGGACCGGAGCCCTGGATTTTCGTCAGGTCGAGCCCCTTTTCCGTGGCAATCCGACGGGCCAGCGGCGAGGCGAAGACGCGCGCGCCGGTGGGTTTGGGGGCGCTCACCGCAGCAGGTGCGGCCGTAGCCGCCGCCGGAGGTGTCGCAACCGCAGCCGCGGGCACGGTTTGTGGCGTGGGCGCGGCGTCGGCGCTCTCGCCTTCCTCGACAAGGACGGCGATCGGCATGTTCACCTTCACCCCGGCGGTACCTTCCGGCACCAGGATCTTGCCAAGGATGCCCTCGTCGACGGCCTCGAATTCCATCGTCGCCTTGTCGGTCTCGATCTCGGCAAGGATGTCGCCGGATTTGACGGTGTCGCCCTCTTTCTTCAGCCAGCGGGCGAGGGTGCCTTCTTCCATCGTCGGAGAGAGGGCAGGCATCAGGATTTGCGTCGCCATCTTCCCCTCCTCAGCGGTAGCAGACGGATTTCACCGCCTCGATCACTTCGGCCGTGGTCACCAGCGCGAGCTTCTCGAGGTTCGCCGCATAGGGCATAGGCACATCCTTGCCAGTGCAGTTGATCACCGGCGCGTCGAGGTAGTCGAAGGCGCGCTGCATGATCGTGGCCGACAGGTGGTTGCCGATCGCGCCGACCGGGAAGCCTTCCTCGACCGTCACGCAGCGGTTGGTCTTCATCACCGAGGCAAGCACCGTGTCGTAGTCGATCGGGCGCAGCGTGCGCAGGTCGATCACCTCGGCGCTGATCCCGTCTTTCGCCAGCTTCTCAGCGGCTTCGAGCGCATATTGCATGCCGATGCCGAAGCTCACCAGGGTGACGTCAGTTCCCTCGCGCCAGATTTTCGCCTTGCCGAAGGGCACGGTGAAATCCTCCAGCGCCGGCACGTCGAAGCTGCGGCCGTAAAGGATTTCGTTCTCCAGGAAGATCACCGGATTGGGGTCGCGGATCGCGGTTTTCAGCAGGCCTTTG
>JAKAJW010000102.1 GCA_021813645.1 Pseudomonadota bacterium
CGCCAACCTCATCTCCATCCGACCCCTTCCAACTTCGGCTTCCGCCTCAGCCCTTCCGGCGCCGCACCGTCGCTTCCGCTTCGGTGGAGCGGTAGATACGGCCGCCTCCCAGAACCCGCAAGAGGAAAATGCACGCTCTGTGACGATTTTCTGTACACCCCAAGTTTTCTTGGGTTTTGCGCGAAACGCGACCAGCGGGCCCCTGCCCCGCCGCCCGAGTTATCAACAGAAACGCCGCCAACATGTTGATAACCTGCGATTCTCACGCTCCTCGTGCGAGTCGGGGACGGCGACTCGGCGATCGCCCCCCGCCCGCCGCAGGCCGCAGACTGCCCCTGCCCCGTCGCCGCGGCGCTATGGACACGGGCGCAAAACCGCCGGTTCGGCCGGGGCCGCACCCCGCGCGGCGTTCCACGCTTGACCGCGGGACTATGCATGACGTCTAACTTTGGTCGCAGGGGGCGGCCGGGCCATCCGTGCCGGGCCGCCGCGCCAGCAGGAGATGCCGATGTTCACCAAATCCGCCGAGGGCGACACCCTGCCCGGCCCCCGCCCCGAGATCGCACGCCCCGAGGCCGGCGCCGGCCGGTCGCATCTGAGTGCCGACCTCAAGGTCGTGGGCAATATCAGCAGCGCCGGCACCGTCGAGGTGCTCGGCGAGGTGCAGGGCGATATCGAGGCCAAGGCGCTGGTGATCGGCAGCGAGGGCCAGGTCACCGGCAAAGTCCGCGCCGAAAGCCTCGAGGTGCGCGGCAAACTCGACGGCTCCGCCGCCTGCCGCCAGGCCGTGCTGCGCTCCACCGCCGCCGCCGCCGTCCAGGTCACCTACGAAACCCTAGTGATCGAGAGCGGCGCCGAGGTGGAAGGCAAGTTCAAGCACGCCTCGGCCAAGGCCGCCAAGGGCTGAGACGTCTACTCCGACCGGTCCTTCGCCACGATCGGCGTCACCTGCTGCGCCGCCCACCAGGCGCCGTCCGGCTTGTCGCGATACTGGCCGGATTTGCTGACGAACTGGCCCTGAACGCAGGCGGCCTTATAGCTGATCGGCGCGATTCCGGCTGCCTTGACCGCGGCGTCGAGCACGGTCGGCCCGGTCAGATCGTAGACGCTGGCATGTCTGCCCTCGGCGATATTGCGCACGATCTGGTCGCAGACCGCCTGCAGAACCGGATGGCCCGGGGCCGCCGCCAGGAAATAGTTCGTCACCTCGCCGTTCTTCATCGCGATGAACACGCCCTCGGTCTGCGGTCCCAGGAACCGCTCGGGATTGCGGGTCAGGTTGGAATCGATGTCGAGGTAGAGCCCGCCATGCTTCAACAGCACCAGGATGCGCCAGAAATCGGCGCGCGCCGCGCCAATGCGTAACCGGCCGTAGGCCTCGGCCACCGGGCCGGGATAGGTCTCGGCGACGAAACGATCGCAGGCTTCATCGCTGTGGTAGCGGTAGGCGCAGGTCGGCGACAGCCAGCGGTTGAACAAGGCGCAGGCATAGACCTGCAAGGGCACCTTCTGGCTGTAGTTGGTCTGCCAGATGATGCGCGGAATCGGGCCCTCTGGCGCCGGCCGGCGGGCCGGCAGGGACTCTGGCAGGGTATACCGCGCACGCGGAAAGAGCCGCAGATGAACCAGACACAACACCTTGCAGCCATTCGCGAAAATCTTCATCGCGCGATAGCCGAGCGCCTCCCTCAGCCGCATGTCGATCGGCCCTCCTCGCCAGTTCGGGCGCCCAGGATACAGGCTTGTGCGCGGGGCCGGAAGGGCGCGGGGCCTTCCCCTGCGGCGCGGCGGGGCATAGGATCCGCTCGGCTGCAAGGGAGCGAGCGATGGACGAGCTGGTGCTGCGCGCGGACGAGGGGCCGATCGCGATACTGACGATGAACCGGCCGGAGGCGCTCAACGCGCTGTCGGACGGCATGCTGGCGGCGCTGTCGGCGGCCTTCACCCGGCTGGCCGGCGAGCCGGCGGTGAAGGCGGTGATCCTGCGCGGCGCCGGCAAGGCGTTCTGCGCCGGGCACGACCTGAAGGAGATGCAGGCCGGGCGACAGGCGGCCGACAAGGGCCAGGCCTATTTCGCCGATCTGTTCCGACGCTGCGCCGGCGTCATGCTGCAGATCGTCAAGCTGCCGCAGCCGGTGATCGCCGAAGTGCATTCGGTGGCGGTGGCGGCCGGCTGCCAACTGGTCGCCTCTTGCGATCTGGCGGTCGCGGCCGAGGGCGCGCGCTTTGGCGTAAATGGTGTGAATATCGGCCTTTTCTGTTCCACCCCCATGGTCGCACTAAGCCGCGTCGTGGGCCGCAAGCAGGCCTTCGAGATGCTGACGACGGGCGCGCTGATCGACGCCGAGAAGGCCGAGCGGATCGGCTTGGTCAACCGCGTCGTGCCGAAAGAAGCCCTGCGCGACGAGAGTCTCTGGCTGGCCGAGACGATCGCCGGCAAGCTTGGCGCGGCCGTGAAGATCGGCAAGCGGGCCTTTTACGAGCAAGCCGAGATGGGGCTCGAGGCGGCCTATGACCATACCGCTGCGGTGATGGTGGAGAACATGCTGTGGCGCGACACCGAGGAAGGCATTGCCGCCTTCATCGAGAAGCGAGCGCCCGACTGGCCGCCCGGGGCGTGATGCCGCGACGCGGCGCGAACTTCCGGATTGCGCCGCGCAACACCTTGGGAAGACGGCGGAATCCGGATACCGATTTCACACCGATTTCGTACCGATATTACACCGACGTTGCACCGCTTTCGGCACCACTCCGGCGCCGGCTCAGGGCTGCGGCTGCATCTTGGCGCGCAGGCTCCAGCTGAGCGTCAGCGCGACGGCGGCAAGCCCCAGGCTGGCCAGGACGACCGCGCCGCCGCCCAGGCCGAGCAGCAGCGCGCCCACCACCGGGGCCAGCGCCTGCGCCATCAGCGGCGCCACCGATAGCGCCCCCCAGACCGCGCCGAAGCCCTCCCGGCCGAGGATCTCGGCGGCGAGCAGCGGCCGCAGGATGGTGGCGACGCCAGCCGAGGCGCCCTGGATCAGCGCATAGAGCAGCCAGAGCGTCGGCACGCCGTGACCGACGAAGAGCAAGAGCGAGGCCAGCACGAAGCCCGCCATCACCCAGAGCGTGACCGGCGCGAGCTTCAGGTCGTGGCCGGCCAGCATCAGCATGACCCGGCCGGCGACCTGCGCCGGGCCGAGCGCCGCGGCGAGCATGACGGCGATCGGATGGCTGGCGCCGCGCGAGACCAGCAGCGGCAGCGCGAAGGTGACCAGCATCGCATGTTCCATCCAGATGCAGCCGATCACCCCGGCGAGCCGCCAGAAGGCGGATTGCGCCAGCGCCCGGCGCAGCGCGCTTTGCGCCCCGGCCGGATCGGGCGGATCGGGCCGTTCGCGCCCGGTCCGGCGCTGGATCAGCGCGGTGCCGGCGATGTTCAGCGGCATGGTGACCCCGGCGGCGATCAGCGCCAGCCCGACCAACGCGCCCTGCCAGCCGAACTGCCGGGCGAGCCAGTCGCCCAGCGGGAAGGCCAGGGTCGAGGAGAACCCCGCCACCAGCGTCACCCGGATGATCGCGGCGCGAGCGCCGGGGCCGAGCCGCCGGGTGAGCAGCGCGAAGCAGGTCTCGAACTGGGTCGTCGCCTCGGCGAGGCCGACGATGAGAAAGCCCGCGATCCAGAGCGCCGGGCTGGCCTTGGCGGTGGCAGCGAGCAGCAGGCCGAGCGCGCCGACCAAAGGGCCGTAGCGCAAGAGCGTGGCGCCATGACCGCGATCGACCAGCTTGCCCATTTGCGGCGCCAGCACCGCCGCCAGGATCAGCCCCAGCGTCGGCCCGGCGGCGAGCAGCGTGCGGTCGATCCCGGTGCCGTGGGCCGGATCGGTCAGCGCGGTGAGCAGCACCGCGAAGGAGAAGTTCAGCGTGGCGTAGCCGGTCGTCTGGCCGGCGGCCAGGAACCAGGTGCCGATGCCGCCGGCAGCCGGCCCCTGGCTGCCCGGCGGGCTGCTCTGCGGCGCGGCCGTTGCGGTCACAATGCGTAGATCTCGCCGAACTTCGCTTCCAGGTAGTCGAGCAGCGGCCCCTCGGAGGGTTCGAAGCCGCAGGCGGCCGCGATGGTCTCGCGCGGGCTGCGCAGCCGGCCGTGGCGCTGCAGGGTCTCGCGCAGCCAGCGGGTCGCCGGCGCCGTGTCGCCGCGGGCGAGGCTGGCGTCGAGATCGGGCACCGCGGCGCGCAGCGCCTGCATGAGGCAGCCGGCGTAGACATTGCCCAGCGAATAGGTCGGGAAGTAGCCGAACAGGCCGAGCGACCAATGCACGTCCTGCAGCACGCCATGCGACGGCTTGTCGACGGCGACGCCGAAATCCTGCTGGAAGCGGGTGTTCCAGGCCTCTTCCAGTTCGGCCGCCTCGAGCTTGCCGGCGAACAGCTGCCGCTCCAGGTCGAAGCGCAGCATGATGTGCAGGTTGTAATGCACCTCGTCGGCCTCAGTGCGGATATAGCCCGGCTGGACGCGGTTCACCGCGGCGTAGAAGGCCTCGGCGTCCTTGGTCGAGAGCGGGCCGAAATGCGCCGTCATCCGGTCGTAGAGCCAGGCGGTGAAGGGCCGCGAACGGCCGAGCTGGTTTTCGTAGATCCGGCTCTGGCTCTCATGCACGCCCATCGAGCAGCCCTGGCCGAGCGGGGTGAGCAGATAGGCCTGGTCGATGCCCTGCTCATAGGCCGCGTGGCCGGTCTCGTGGATGGTCGAGTAGAAGCAGTTGAACGGCTCTTCCTCCACCGTGCGGGTGGTGATGCGCACGTCGTTGCCCGAGCCGTTGGAGAACGGGTGGACGGCGAGGTCGAGCCGGCCGCGGTTCCAGTCATAACCGAAGGCCGAGGCCAATTCGCGCGCGAGCCGCATCTGGGTTTCCGGCGGGAACCGGCCCTCGAGCGGGGCGGGATGGCGGTCGGCGCCGAGGATCGCCTCGCGCAGCGCCACCAGACGCGGCCGCATGGCGTCGAAGATCGCGCCGATCGAGGCCTGGGTGGCGCCAGGTTCGTAATCGTCGAGCAGCGCATCGTAGAGATCGCCGCCGGCGGCGAGCGCCGCCGCCTCTTCGCGCCGCAGCGCCACCACCCGTTCGAGCGTCGGCAGGAAATGCGCGACATCGTCGTTGCGCCGGGCCTCGGCCCAGGTGCCCTGGGCGATCGAAGTGACGCGGGCGATCTCGGTCGCCAGCCGCGCCGGGATCTTGGTCGCGCGGACATGGTCGCGCCGGATCTGGCGCAGCTGGGCCTCGGCCACCGGGCCGTCGGCCGTCGCCCGCTCGAGCCAGTCGGCCAGCCGCGGATCGGTGCGGCGGGCGTGCAGCACGCCTTCGATGGCGGCCAGCTCCTCGCCCCGCTGTTCGGCCGCGCCGCGCGGCATGACGGCTTCCTGGTCCCAGCCGAGGCGGCCGGCGACCTGGGCCAGCGCCTCGGTGTCGCGCTGATAGGCCATCAACTCGGTAAAGGCGGTGGTGGGCGTGGTGTTGGCGGTCATACGGTTCCCTTCCGGATCGAGCCGACGATGGGGTAGCGCGCCATGTGGCGGGCGCGGATCACCAGCGCCCAAAGCAGAATGGCGCCGGCTTGGTGGGTGATGGCGATGTCGAGCGGCGCGGCATTGACCGCGGTGAGGATGCCGAGCGTCATCTGGATCAGCAGCATCGCCCCCATCGCCAGGAAGGCGGCGCGGGTCGAGCCATGCGCCGAGCGGCGGGCGCGCAGGGTGGCGAACAGGCCGAAGGCCACCAGCAGATAGGCGGTGCAGCGGTGGATGAACTGGACCAGGCCGGGGTTCTCGAAGAAAGCCCGCCAGGTGGCGCCGCCACCGGGCACCAGGAAGGCGTCGGCCGGGAAAAAGGAGCCGTTCATCAAGGGCCAGGTCGGGTAGTTGCGGCCGGCGTCGATGCCGGCGACCAGCGCGCCGAGCAAGACCTGCAGGAACAGCAGGTGCATCACCCCGGTGGCCAGACCGAACAGCTTCGGCTCGCCCTGGCGGCGGGCCTGCAGCAACTGCGCCTCGGGGCGCGACATCTGCAGGATGAACCAGGCGGTCAGCCCCAGGATGAAGAAGGCGAGGCCGAGATGGGTGGCCAGCCGGTAGCTCGCCACCGCGGTCATGTCGCCCTGCAGGCCGGAGGAGACCATCCACCAGCCGATCGCCCCCTGCAGCCCGCCGAGCGCGCCCAACAGGAACAGCCGGCGCTTCCAACCCTGCGGGATCTTGCCCGCGGCCCAGAAGCCGAAGAAGCCGATCGCCCAGACGAAGCCGATCGAGCGGCCGAGCTGGCGGTGGCTCCATTCCCACCAGTAGATGAACTTGAACTGGGCCAGTGTCATGCCCTCGTTCTCGATCCGGTATTGCGGCGAATGCTTGTAGAGGTCGAAAGCCTGCTGCCAGGCCGAGAGGCTCAGCGGCGGCAAGGCGCCCGAGATCGGCTTCCACTGGGTGATCGACAGGCCCGAGCCGGTCAGCCGGGTCAGCCCGCCGACCAGCACCATCGCCGCGATCATCGCGAAGATCAGCATCAGCCAGAGCCGGATGGCGCGGCGCGCGCCCTGCCCCTGCCGCGCGATCAGGCCGCCCTGCGGCGCCGGGCGGCCGGACTTGTCGGCCACCTCCTCGAACAATTTGCGTTTCGCCTCAGCCATCGGGCCCCCCGTCTTTCGGCGCGACACTAGGTCGGCCGGCCGGCAGCTTCAAGCCGCGCCGCCGTCCTTCCAGCGGACGATCTGACGCAACATTCCGTGCAAGGTCTGGACATCGGCCCGCGTCAGCGGCAGCCGGCCCCACATGCTGCGCAGGTTCAGCCGCATGTTCGCCGCCTTGGTCGGCGGGAAGAAGAAGCCGGCGCGGTCGAGCACCTCCTCGACATGATCGCCGAGCTTCTCTACCTCGAGGCCGGTGGCAAAATCGGTGCCGGCCATCGCCATCACCTCGGGCGGCCGCTCGGCCGCCTGGCGGCGCCATTCATAGGCCAGCAGCAACACGCATTGCGCCAGGTTGAGCGACGGAAACTCGGGGTTCACCGGCACGGTGACCAGGGCATCGGCGCGGGCAACATCCTCGTTTTCCAGCCCGGTGCGCTCGGGGCCGAACAGCAGACCGACCTGCTTGCCCTCGGCCGCCAGCGCGCGGGCATGTTCCATCGCCCGCTCGGGCGTCATCACCGGCTTGGTCAACTCGCGCGAGCGCGCGGTGGTGGCGAAGACGTAATGGCAGTCGCGCAGCGCCTCGGGCAGCGCGTCGAAGCGACCGGCCGCATCGAGGATGCGAGAGGCGCCGGAGGCCATGGCGACCGCCTTCGGGTTGGGCCAGCCGTCGCGCGGCGCGACGACCCGCATCCGGGTCAGGCCGAAGTTCAGCATGGCGCGCGCGGCGGCGCCGATATTCTCGCCCATCTGCGGGCGAACCAGGACAACGAGGGGCTCGGGGGCTTTGTCGGTCATGGCCGGGGTGATAGCCGCGTGCGCGCGGGGCGGCAAGGCCGCCAAGTCCGGGCCGGGGCGATCGCCCCCCGCGGCGCGGGCTTGCCGCCGACGGCCGCGCCCTGCCCCATGCGCCCCGCACACGTCCGGCCCGTTTGCAAAGGCCGCAAAACCGGCTAGGAGGGCGCAAACGCGAGGATGCCATGGCCGAGCAAGACCGCCCGCAGATCTATCTCATCACCCCGCCCGCCTTCGATCCGGAGCCCTTCGGCGACCGGCTGGCGGCGGTGCTCGACGCGGTGCCGGTGGCCTGCCTCCGGCTGGCGCTGGCGAGCCGCGACGAAGCAGAGCTTGGCCGGGCGGCGGACGAGTTGCGCGAGATCGCCCATAGTCGCGACATTCCGCTGGTGGTGGAGGCGCATATCGGCCTGGCCGAGCGGCATGGGCTGGACGGCGTGCATCTGACCGATGCGGCGCGGTCGGTGCGGGCGGCGCGCAAGGCGCTCGGGACCGAGGCGATCATCGGCGCCTATTGCGGCGCCTCGCGCCATGACGGGCTGAACGCCGGCGAAGCGGGGGCGGATTACGTCAGCTTCGGCCCGGTCGGCGCCTCGGCGCTCGGCCGCGGCGAGCAGGCCGAGGCGGAGTTGTTCGCCTGGTGGTCGGAAATGATCGAGGTGCCGGTGGTGGCCGAGGGCGCGCTGAGCCGCGAGCTGGTCGAGGCGCTGGCCGGCGCCACCGATTTCTTCGCCGTCGGCGAAGAGATCTGGGGCGCCGAGGATGCCGTGGTGGCGCTGCGCGCGCTGCTGGCGCCGATCCTCTGACCCGGCTGGGGCGGTTTCGGCGGGCCGCTTCGGCGGGCGGCCGAGGCGCGGGCGGCCGAGGCGCGGGGGGTCAGGCGCGGGGGGTCAGGCGCGAAAGGCGCGGCGCACGGTCTGCTCGCAATAGAGGGCGAGCGACTTGCGGCCGGGAAAATCCGCGACCCGCACTGGATCGTGGAACACCACCTCGACGCTGCCCTGCGGCCGCACGGCCAAGAGCTGGATCAGATGCGGGGCGAAATCCATCGTGCCGTACCAGCCGTAGAAGCGCGGATCCTGGCGCGGCGGGGCATGGTAGATCACGCTGACCGGCTGCACCCAGAGCTCTTCGGCCAGGCCCTCGGCGTAGAAGGCGGCGAACAGGGTGGATTTGAACGGCAGCACCCGCAACCCGTCGGTCGAGGTGCCCTCGGGGAAGAACAACAGCTTGTGGCCGGCGCGCAGCCGGGCCTCGAAGACCTCCTGCTGCAGCTTCGCCTCGGCGCCTCGGCGGTTGATGAAGACGGTGCCGGTCGCCCGGGCCAGCCAGCCGATGCCGGCCCAGCCGGCCACCTCGGACTTCGCCACGAAATAGATGCGCTGGCAGGCGTTCAGGGTGTAGATGTCGAACCAGGAGGCGTGGTTGGCCACCACCGCCCCCTTCTGCCGCATCGGCTGGCCGCGCACCCGGTAGCGTATGCCGAGGATGAGGAAGGCGGTGCGGCAGACGGCCTGGGTGATCCAGGGGGTCAGCGGCCGCGCCTGTCCGCACAGCGGCCGCTCGACCAGGCGGCACAACAGCAGGACCAAGAGGCCACCATAGGTGACGACGCTCAGCGCCAGGCCCTTGACCACCACCCGCAACCAGCCGGCCGGGCCGATCCGCATCGGCACGGGCAGGTCTTCCGGATCCCATGGCGTCACGCCCGGGCCTCGAACTTGCGGGTGTAAAAGCCCTTGTGGCGCTCGGACATCGCGGCGGTGTCCATCAACAGGCAGACATCGGTGGTGTTGAACGGCCGGTCGATGAAAGCGCCCTCGCCGACGAAACCGCCGAGCCGCAGGTAGGCCTTGATCAGCGCCGGCGTGCCGAGCATGGCGGCGCGGCGGTCGACCTGATCCTTCGGCACCAGATCCATGCTCTGGAAATGGCTGGCCTGGGTGCGCACCCGAAGGGCGCCGGGCGCCAGGTGGTAGTGGTGCAGGTAGGACAGCGGCATCTTCAGCGCCTCGACATCGGTGCCGTGGAAGCTGGCGACGCCGAACATGATCTCGATCTCGCGCTGCAGCACGAAATCGGCGAGCCCGTTCCAGAGATGGAACATCGCGGTGCCGCCGCGATACTCGGCATGGACGCAGGAGCGGCCGAGCTCGACCATCCGCCGGCCCGCCCGCTTCAGCGGGGCGAGGTCGTATTCGCCCTCGGAATAGAACCGGCCGAATCGCGCCGCCGCCTCGCCGGTCAGCAGCCGGTAGACGCCCACGACATGGTCGAGCGCCGCGCTGTCGCGCCGGCTGTCGATCAGCACCAGATGTTCGAAAACCGGGTCGAACTCGTCGCGCTCAAGCCGCGCCTCGTGGTCGACCAGCTCGCCGGTGCCGCCGAGCTCCTCGACGAAGACCCGGTAGCGCAGCCGCTGGGCGGCCAGCAGATCGATTTCGTCCCGCGCCAGGCGGACCTGAAAATATGGCTCGTCGGATATCATCGCCGCGCGATCGGCCCCGCCCCGGTTCCGTGGTCGCGCGGTTGTAGGCCCGGCATGGTCCGATTGCAACAGCGTCGCTCGCCGACCCGGCTCCGACGGAGTTTTTGTTGCGCCCGTCACAAGCTACAACCCATAGTTGTCAAATGGATCCGGAGCGAGTTCCAGCGCCACTTGATCACCGTCGAAGACAACTTTGCCGGCCTGTTCGAAGGTCACCGTGATGCGGGCACCGATGCGCGATTGCACCTGGCCGCGCCCCCATTCCGGCCGGTCCGGATGCCGCACCAGCATGCCCGGCTCCAATATCGCGTTCACGCCCCGCATCGGCACCCCTTAGGAGAGAGCTTGGCCCCATGACCGATACACCGGATCTCGCCGCGCTCGTCGGCTCCCGAATCTGCCACGATCTTATCAGCCCGCTCGGCGCGATCGGCAATGGGGTCGAGCTGCTCGGCGAAATGGCCGCCGCCGCCGGGCCGGAGCTGGCGCTGATCGCCGAAAGCGTCGCCGCGGCCAATGCCCGCATCCGCTTCTATCGCGTCGCCTTCGGCGCCCCCGGCGGCGATCAGCGCATCGCCCGGCAGGAGGTGCTGTCGATCCTCGCCGACCTGGCCCAGGGCAGCCGGCTGGTGATCGACTGGCAGATGCCGGGGGATCAGCTGCGCGCCGATGTGAAGCTCGCCTTCCTGCTGATCCAATGCCTGGAGACCGCCCTGCCCTATGGCGGCCGGATCAACGTCGCGGCCGCCGGGCGCGGCTGGCTGCTGACCGGCAACGCGCCGCGCACCAAGCAGGATGCCGAGCTGTGGACCGCGCTGGAACACCGCAAGGCGCCGGAGGCGCTGACCCCGGCGCAGGTTCAGTTCGCGCTGGCGACCGAAGAACTCCGCCGGCGGGGACTCAGCCTCGACTGCACGCGCAACGACACCGAGATCCGGCTCGGCTTCTAGGGCCGCCGCCACCGCCGCGCCGTCTATCGCCGCACCGTGCCGTCGCCGGTCACCAGGTACTTGAAACTTGTCAGTTCGGCCGCGCCGACCGGGCCGCGGGCATGCAGCTTGCCGGTGGCGATGCCGATCTCGGCGCCCATGCCGAATTCGCCGCCATCGGCGAATTGGGTGGAGGCGTTGCGCATCAGGATCGCCGAATCGAGCCGCTCGAAGAAGCGCGCGGCGGTGGCGTCGTCCTCGGTCAGGATCGCGTCCGTGTGGTTCGAGCCAAAGGCCCGGATATGCGCGATCGCGCCATCCACCCCGTCCACCAGCTTCGCGGCGATATCCATGTCGAGATATTCGCGGCCCCAATCCTCGGCGATGGCCGGCAGGGTGCCGGGCAGCCGGGCCAGTTCGCCATCGGCATGGACCCGGACCCCGGCCTTGACCAGCGCGGCGATCAGATCGGCGCCGAGCGTGGCCGCCAGCGGACGGTCGATCAGCAGGCATTCGGCCGCGCCGCAGATGCCGGTGCGCCGGGTCTTGGCGTTCAGCACCACCGCCATCGCCTTGGCCGGATCGGCGGCCTTGTCGACATAGACATGCACGATCCCCTCGAGATGGGCGAAGACCGGCACCCGCGCCTCGCGCTGGACCAGGCCGACCAGTCCCTTGCCGCCGCGCGGCACGATGACGTCGATGTAATCGACCGCCTTCAGCATTTCCGACACCGCCGCGCGGTCACGCGTCGGCACCAGTTGGATCGCCGTCTCGGGCAGGCCGGCGGCCGCCAGCCCCGCGACAAGGCAAGCATGGATCGCCCGGCTCGAATGGAAGCTTTCCGAGCCGCCGCGCAGGATCACCGCGTTGCCGGCCTTGAGGCAGAGCGCGCCGGCATCCGCCGTGACGTTGGGCCGGCTCTCGTAGATCACGCCGATGACGCCGATCGGCGTGCGCACCCGCTGGATATGCAGGCCCGAGGGCACGTCCCATTCGGCCAGCACGGCGCCGATGGGATCGGGCTGGCCGGCCACCGCGCGCAGGCCGGCGACGATGCCGGCGATCCGCGCCTCGTCCAGCATCAGCCGGTCCAGCATCGCCGGGCTCAGCCCCTTGGCGCGGCCGTAGTCCATATCCTGCGCATTGGCGGCCAGAATCGTCGCCCGCTGCGCCCAGACGGCATCGGCCGCCGCCTCCAGCGCCCGCGCCTTGGTCGCGGCCGGGGCGAAGGCAAGCTCGGCCGCCGCGGCGCGCGCCGCCCGACCCAACTCCGCCATCTGGGCCGCGATCTCCTCGCCCGTTTCCGCGTCGCGCATCGCCTGCCCTCTTCCTGCTTTCCCAAACGTCCCGGCTGCGGGGCCCCGGCCCCGGCCCCGGTCTCAGATCACCATGTCGTCGCGATGGATCAACACCGACCGGCCCGGCGCGCCGAGGATCGTCGCGATCTCGGTCGAGCGGTGGCCCTTGATCGCCCGCGCCTCGGCGGCGGTGTAGCGGGTCAGCCCCTTGCCCAGGCTGTCGCCACCGGGGCCGAGGATCGCCACCGGGTCGCCGCGGCCGAAATGGCCGGTGACCGCCGTCACCCCGGCGGGCAACAGCGACTTGCCGGCGCGCAGCGCCTGCACCGCGCCGGCGTCCAGCGTCACCTCGCCGCGCGGCTTCATCGCCCCGATCCAGCGCTTGCGCGCCGCCTGCGGATCGCCATGGCCAAGAAACCAGGTGCAATTCGCCCCCTCGGCCAGCGCGGTCAGCGGCCGCAGGGTGGAGCCTTCCAGAATCGCCATGGCGCAGCCGCCGGCGACCGCGGTCTTGGCCGCCATCAG
>JAKAJW010000257.1 GCA_021813645.1 Pseudomonadota bacterium
CGCAAAGACGCCGGCCGCGGCGGCGACGATCGAGGGGCCCGCCGGGGTGTCGAATTGCAGCGAGGCGCCGAGCCCGCCCAGCGCGGCCAGCGCGCCGACCAGCACCGCGACGAGCGCCATCGCCTCGGGGGTGCGGGCGAAGCCGCGGGCGGCGGCGGCGGGGATGATGAGCATCGCCGCGATCAGCAGCGCGCCGACCACCTTGATCGCCACCGCCACGACGACCGCCAGCGCCAGGGTGAGCACCAGCCGCTCGCGCCCCGGATCGACGCCGGAGGCCTTGGCCAGATCCTCCGACAGGGTTGCGGTGAGCAGCGCCGACCAGCGCAGGCCGATCAGCAGCGCGACCAGCGCGGCGCCCGCCCAGATGATGACGAGATCGCTGCGCGAGACTGCCAGGATGTCGCCGAACAGGTAGGATTCCAGATCGACCCGCACTGAATGGACGAAGCTGATCGCGATCAGGCCGAAGGCGAGCGCGGAATGGGCGAGCACGCCCAGCGTGGTGTCCACCGCCCAGCCGCGGCCGGCCAGGGTGGAGACCAGCAGCGCCATCAGCAGCGCGGTGGCCAGGGTGCCGGCGAAGACCGAGACCGAGAAGGACAGCGCCAGCGCCACGCCGAGAATCGCGGCATGGGCGGTGGCATCGCCGAAGAAGGCCATCCGGCGCCAGACCACGAAGCAGCCCAGCGGCCCAGCGGCCAGCGCCAGGCCGACACCGGCGAGCGCGGCGCGCAGCAGAAAGGCGTCAAACATCGCCGGCCTCGTGCAGATGATGGGGGTGGCCATGGTCGTGACCGTGGCCGTGGTCATGGTCGTGATCGTGGTCGTGGCGGTGCTGGTAGAGCGCCAGCGCGCCCTGGGTGCCGAGACCGAACAGCGCCCGGTATTCCGGCGCGTTCGACACCACCTGCGGCGTGCCCTCGCAGCAGACATGGCCGTTCAGGCAGATCACCCGATCCGAGGCGGCCATCACCACATGCAGGTCGTGGCTGACCATCAGCACGGCGCAGCCGATCTCGCGCCGGACCTCGTCGATCAGCCGGTAGAAGGCGGCCTCGCCGGGCTGGTCGAGGCCCTGGGTCGGCTCGTCGAGGATCAGGATCTGCGGCTGCATCAGCAGGGCGCGCGCCAGGAGCACGCGCTGGAACTGGCCGCCCGACAGATCGGCCATGGCGCGGTCCTCCGCCCCGGCCATGCCGGTGCGGGCCAGCGCGGCCGCGGTTTCGCGGCGCGAATGCCGGTGCGGCAGCGACAGGAAGCGACCGACCGGCATCGGCAGGCCGCGGTCGATATGCAGGCGCTGCGGCACATAGCCGATGCGCAGCCCGGGCTGGTGGCGCACCCGGCCGGCGGCGGCCGGAAGAATGCCGATCAGCGCCCGGAGCAGCGTCGACTTGCCCGAGCCGTTCGGCCCGACCAATGTGACGATCTCGCCCGGCGCGACGGCGAGATCGACGTTCTCCAGCACCGTGGCGCCGCCGAAGCGGACGGAAAGGCCCTCGGCCGCGATCAGGCTCATGACGGCGCCACGCAGCTTGGGCACAGGCCGAGCGCCTCGACCGTGGCGCGTTCCACCCGGAAGCCGAGCCCGGCGGCGGTGGCATCGAGCGCCTGGCGCACCGCCTGGGCTTCGGATTCCGCCACCGCATGGCAGGAGCGGCAGATCAGGAAGGCCGCGGCATGGGCCTCGCCCGGATGGATGCAGGCGGTGAAGGCGTTCAGCCGGGCAATGCGATGGGCGAGCCCCTGCTCCACCAGGAAATCGAGCGCGCGATAGGCCACCGGCGGCTGCTTGCCGTAGCCCTCGGCGGCCAGCCGGTCGAGCACATCATAGGCGCCCATCGCCCGATGCGATTCGAGCAGCAGCTCCAGCACCCGCCGCCGCACCGGGGTCAGCCGGGCACCGCGCGCGGCGCTCAGCTCCTCGGCGCGGGCGAGCATCTGCGCGGCGCAACGGCTGTGGTCATGCGCGGCGAAGGCTTTTGCGGCGGGCGTCGATGCGGAAGGCGTCGGTGCGGGGGGTGGCGGGCGGACGGGCATCACAAGTCCTACGTTACGATATAACATACCTTGACATGTCATTGCGCAACGTAGAGAGCTTTGCCCGAACTGACAAGCCCCCGCCCAAGAAAGCCCGAGGAAGCCATGCACCGGATCGCGACCCTTCTGTTCACCCTCGCCGCCTGGGCTACCTTGGGCCGGCCCGCACTGGCCGAGGCGCCGCAGGTGGTGACCGATTTCGCCCCGATCCAGTCGCTCGTCCTGCAGGTGATGGGCGAGCTTGGCACCCCGACGATGCTGATGCCGGTCGGCGGCGATCCGCATGATTTCCAGCTGCGCCCCTCCGAGGCGGCGGCGCTCGCCCGGGCGCAGGTGGTGTTCTGGGACGGGCCCGAGCTGATGCCGGGGCTGGCAAAGGCGATCGGCACGCTGGCGCCGAAGGCGGTCTCGGTGCCGCTGCTGCACAAGGGCGGCGGCCAGACCCGCCCCCTGGCCGAGGGCGGCGGGCTCGACCCGCATGCCTGGCTCGACCCGGACAACGCCCGGGCCTGGCTCGGCACGATCGCCAGCGTCTTGGGCAAGATCGATCCCGATCACGCCGCCGCCTATGCCGCCAATGCGACGGCCGCGCAAATAAAGATCAAGGCGCTCGACCAGAAACTGAAGGCGGAACTGGCGCCGGCCCGCGGCGTGCCGATCGTCGAGTTCCACGACGCCTTCGGTTATTTCGCCGCGCATTA
The DNA here is from genome assembly GCA_021813645.1 of Pseudomonadota bacterium. Taxonomy (GTDB): domain Bacteria; phylum Pseudomonadota; class Alphaproteobacteria; order Rhodobacterales; family Rhodobacteraceae; genus Solirhodobacter. Next base: position 2,745 of record JAKAJW010000257.1, read on the forward strand.
CGGGCTGAACGTGGTCGGCACGATCGAGCTTGGCGATGCCGCAATGCCCTCGGCCGCGCGGCTGGCCGAGATCCGCAAGACCATCCGCCAGGACAAGGCGGTCTGCATCTTCCCCGAGGTCGGCCGCGATCCGAAGTTCATCGCCACCGTCGCCGAGGGCACCGGCGTGCGGATCGGCGCAGCCCAGGACCCGGAGGCCACGGCGCTCGGCGACAAGCCCACGGCACAGCTCTACGACGCGCTGCTCCGCCATCTCGCCCAGACCGTGGCCGACTGCGTGAAGGGCTAGCCCCCTTGCGCTCGGCCGCGGGCCCGGCCCATTCTCGGCGCCGCCGGGACGAGACTCGCCCCGGCGGAGGAGGAGAGCGACGATGACCCCTGCCCCGCAACGCGCACGCGCCGCCGAGGCCCGGCGATGACCGGCTATGCGCGTTTTCACGACCTCGACGGCGCCTCGGTCTTCATCACCGGCGGTGGCGCCGGGATCGGCGCGGCACTGACCGAGGGCTTCCTGGCCCAGGGCGCCCAGGTGGCCTTCGTCCAGCGCACCGACGCCACCGCCTTCTGCGACGGGCTGGCGGCGCGCCATGGCCGCCGGCCGCTCTATCTGTGCTGCGACGTCCGCGATGTCGCCGCGTTGCAGAACGCGATGGAAGAGGCGGCGCGGGTGCATGGCCCGATCACCGTCCTGGTCAACAATGCCGCCGACGACAGCCGCCACAGCCTGGCCGGCACTTCGGTCGAGGATTGGGACCGGATCCAGGCGGTGAACCTGCGGCCGCATTTCTTCACCGCCCAGGCGGCGGCGCCGGGGATGGCGGCGGCCGGGGGCGGGTCGATTGTGAACTTCTCTTCGATTTCCTATCTGATGGGCCATCACGAGATGCCCGGCTATGTCGCCGCTAAGGCCGCGATCACCGGGCTGACCCATGCGCTGGCCCGCGAGCTCGGGCCGCAGCGGATCCGGGTGAACGCGCTGCTGCCCGGCTGGGTGCTGACCGACCGGCAGAAGCAGCTTTGGGCGACGCCGGAGGGGCTGGCCGGCCATCTCGCCCGGCAGTGCATTCCCGAACACCTGGTGGAAAGCGATATCGTGGACGCGGCGCTGTTCCTGGCCTCGAAGGCCAGCCGGATGATGACCGGCCAGGCCCTGGTGGTGGACGGCGGCGTGGTGGTGACCGGATGAGCATCGTGGCGGAATGGATCGCGCTCGACTGGGGCACCAGCCGGTTGCGCGCCTGGGCGATGGCGGGCGAGACGGTGCTGGCGGCGGCGAGCTCGGATCAGGGCATGGGCCGGCTGGCGCGCGACGGTTTCGAGCCGGCGCTCCTTGCCCTCGTGGGCGACTGGCTGGCGCCCGACCGGCGCACCCTGGCGCTGGCCTGCGGCATGGTCGGCGCCCGCCAGGGCTGGGCCGAGGCCGGCTATCGCAGCGTGCCCTGCCCGCCGGTGGCGGCCGACGGCTTCCAGCGCGCGCCGGTGACCGACGCCCGGCTGGAGGTCCGCATCCTGCCCGGCCTCAGCCAGGCCACCCCGGCCGATGTGATGCGCGGCGAAGAGGTGCAGATCGCCGGCTTTCTGAAGGCCGAGCCAGAGTTCGACGGCGTGCTGTGCCTGCCCGGAACGCACTCCAAATGGGTGCGGATCAGCGCCGGCGAGGCGGTCAGCTTCCAGACCTTCATGACCGGCGAGCTGTTCGCGCTCTTGGCCGAAAGCTCGGTGCTGCGCCATTCGGTGGCGGCGGAGGGCTGGGACGAGCCCGCCTTCCTGGCCGCCGTCGACGATGCGCTGTCGCGCCCCGAGCGGCTGGCAGCGCGGCTCTTCACGCTGCGCGCCGAGGGCCTGCTGACCGGGCTGGCGCCCGAGCTGGCGCGGGCCCGGCTGTCGGGGCTGCTGATCGGCGCCGAGCTGGCGGCCGCCCGACCCTACTGGCTGGGCCAGGCCGTCGCGGTGATCGGCGCAGCGGGGATTTCGAACGCCTATTCGGCGGCGCTGCGCCGGCAGGGCGCCGCACCGCGGCTGGCCGAGGGCGACGCCATGGTTCTGGCCGGGCTGATCGCGGCCCATCGGATCGGGAGGGAAGGATGACGCGCAAGCTGATCGCCATTCTGCGCGGGATCGCGCCGGAGGAGGCGGTGGCCACCGCCGCGGCGCTGATCGCCGAGGGGATCACCATGATCGAGGTGCCGCTGAACTCACCCGATCCGGTCGAGAGCATCGCCCGCATGGCCCATGCCCATGGCCAAGCCGCGTTGATCGGGGCCGGCACGGTGCTGAACGCCCAGGACGTCGCCGAAGTGGCGGCGGCCGGCGGCCGGCTGATCGTCTCGCCCAACATGGACCCCGAGGTGATCGCCGCGACCAAGCGGCTCGGGCTGGCGAGCTGGCCCGGCGTGCTGACCCCGACGGAATGTTTCGCCGCGCTGCGGGCGGGGGCGGACGGGCTGAAGATCTTCCCCTCGAGCCTGCTCGGCACCGAGGGGCTGAAGGCGATCCGGGCGGTGCTGCCGAAGGCCACCCAGGTCTATGCGGTGGGCGGCGCGGGGCCGGCGAATTTCGCCGACTGGCTGCGGGCCGGGGCCGACGGCTTCGGCATCGGCACGGCGCTTTACCGGCCCGGACAGAGCCTCGCGGCCACCGTCGAGGCGGCCCGCACGGTGGTCGCTGCCTATGACGCGGCGACCGGGCTCGGTCGGCTGGTATGAGGCTTTATGACGCGACGCCCTGCACGCTGGGCGAAGGACCGCTTTGGCACCCGGAACGCGAACAGCTGTTCTGGTTCGACATCATCGGCAGGCGGCTCTACAGCCGCGACGGCGGCACCACCCGGCACTGGCAATTCGCCGAACATGTCTCGGCCGCCGGCTGGATCGACCGCGACCACCTGCTGATCGCCTCGGAGCGCGCGCTGTTCCGCTTCGCCCTGGAGACCGGCGCGCGCCTGGATCTGGCCGCGCTGGAGGCCGACAAGCCCGGCAACCGCTCCAACGACGGTCGGGCCGATCCGCAGGGCGGCTTCTGGATCGGCACGATGGACAAGGCGGCCGCGGCCGGCGAAGGGGCGATCTACCGTTTTTACCGCGGCGAGTTGCGCCGGCTGTTCGGGCCGCTGTCGATCCCCAATGCGATCAGCTTCGCCCCGGACGGCCGCACCGCCTGTTTCGGCGACACCGCGATCGGCAAGGTCTGGCGGGTGACGCTCGACGCCGAAGGCTGGCCGGCGGGGGCGCCTGAACTCTACCTCGACCTGGCCCCGGACGGGCTGAACCCCGACGGCGCGGTATTCGACGCCGCCGGCCGCTTCTGGGTGGCGCAATGGGGCGCCGGCCGGGTCGCCGCCTATGCGCCTGCGGGCGATTTCCTGCGCGCCGTCGCGGTGCCGGCGCCGCACAGTTCCTGCCCGGCCTTCGGCGGCCCGGGGCTGGCCACGCTGTTCTGCACGACGGCGCGGCAGGGGCTCGGCGCGGCCGGACTGGCGGCGGCGCCGCAGAGTGGTATGACCTTCGCCGGCGACGCCGCGACCAGCGGCCAGGCGGAACATCGGGTGCTTCTATGACGGCGCGGATCACGGATTTCGGCACAACTTCGGACGGCGCCAAGGTGGCGGCGGTGCGGCTGCAGGCGGGCGAGTTGACCGCCGTGGTGCTGACCCGCGGCGCCATCCTGCAGGACCTGCGGCTGGCCGGGGTGCCCTACAGCCTGACGCTCGGGTCCGACTCGCTGGCGGCCTATGAAGGGCCGATGGGCTATTTCGGCGCCTTGGTCGGGCCGGTGGCGAACCGGATCGGCGGCGCCCAGGCGCTGGTGGCCTGCCGGCCCTGCCGCTTTGCCGCCAACGAGGGGGCGAACCTCCTGCATTCCGGCGCAACCGGCCTGCACGCGCAGACCTGGGAAATCGTCGCGGCGCAGGCGGACGCGTTGCGGCTGCGGCTGCGGCTGCCGGACGGGCTTGGCGGCTTTCCCGGCAACCGCACGATCGAGGCGCGCTATGCCCTCGCCGGGGCCAGCCTGACGCTGGAACTGAGCGCGACGAGCGATGCGCCGACGCTGATGAACATCGCCAACCACAGCTATTGGACGCTGGACGGTGGGCCGGACATCCGCGGCCACTTTCTGCAGGTCGCGGCGGCGCGCTACACGCCGGTCGACGCCGCCCTGCTGCCGACCGGCGCCGCGCTGCCGGTGGCCGGCGTCTTCGACCTGCGCGCGGGCCGCGAGCTCGACCTCAGCGAGGGGTATGACCACAATTTCTGCCTGGCCGACGCGCCGGGGCCGCTGCGCTTCGCGGCCGAGCTGCGCGGACGCAAGGGGGTGCGGATGGTGCTGGAGACCACCGAGCCGGGGCTGCAGGTCTATGACGGGCGCGGGCTGGCGACGGCCCCCTACCCCGGCCATGCCGGCCAGCCCTACGGCGCCCATGCCGGCATCGCGCTCGAGGCGCAGCGCTGGCCGGACGCACCGGCGCATCCGGGCTTTCCCTCGATCGCGCTGGCAGCGGGGGACCGCTACAGCCAGCTGACCCGCTGGAGCTTCGCGCGGGAGTAGGGCGCGCCGCGCCAACCGCCACGCCAGCCGCACCGGCGGCCGGCGGGCGCGAAACCGCGGTGGGGCGCCGGACGGGCGGCGCCCGCCGGTTCACTTTTGCTTCGTCCAGGCCTCGCTGTCGCACATGCCGAGGGCGCAGCCCTTGATGTTCAGCCCGGTGGCCGTGAAGGTGACGGTGCCGTTGAAGCGCATGAAGCCCGGCATGTCGGGATGCTTCATCTTGCCGCCCTTCCAGGTGCCGTCCGCCTGGGCGGTCATGCCGTTGCACATCTCATAGCCGTCGGCGATGCGGGTGCAGTAGAGCTTGCCATCCTTCACGGTGACGGCGATCGGCTGGTCGCCTTTGCGTAGATAGGTGCCGCCGGGCACCGCCGCCGAGGCCGTGCCGGCGGCCAGCAGCAGGCCGAGCGCCGCCGCCGCCCGGATCGTGGGTTTCGTCATGTTATCCTCCCGTTGCGCGGCCGGCTCCTCTCCGGCCACGGCGGCAGGCTAGCCGGGATCCGGGCCCGCCCCAAGCGAAACATGCCATTATCGGAATCTTTCCGCGGCCCGGCCTGACCGGGGGCCGCGCTCAGCCCAGCGCGTCTAGGATCAGCTTGGTGCCGGTCAGGGTGAGCAGCACATAGGTCAGCCCGAAGAACCACCGCTCGGGCAGCGCATGATGGGCGCGGATGCCGAGCCAGGCGCCGAGGACCGCGAAGGGGGCGAGCAGCAGATCGGCAAGGATGGTCTGCCGGGTGGCGATGCCGAGCGACAGGAAGGGGACGAACTTGATCAGGTTCACCAGCCAGAAGACGATGACGTTGGTGGCCTGGTATTCGGTCTTGGTCACCCCCTTGAGCAGCAGGTAGACCGCGGCGGGCGGGCTGCCGGCATTGGCGATGAAGCTGGTGAAGCCGGTGCCGAAGCCGGCGAACAGACCGGCGCGCGGCCCGACGCCCTGGCCGCGCAGCCGCAGCAGGCCGCTGGTGCGGGCCAATTGGAAGGCGACGAAGCCGATCGAGATGACGCCGATCAGCAGCTTGAAGACATTCGGGTTGGTCAGATGGTAGATCGCCGCGCCGAGCGCGACGCCGGGCAGCGCGCCGATCAGCAGCAGCTTCGCCGCGGTGCGGTCCCATTTGCCCCAATAGGGTTTCAGCGTGGCCACATCCATCATCATCAGCAGCGGCAGCATCAGCCCGACGGCATGGCCGGGCGGGATGACCAACGCCAGAATCGGGGTTGCCGCGAAGGCGCCGCCGCCGGCGAAGCCGCCCTTCGACACCCCGGCGAAGATCACCGCGGGGATCGCGACGGCGAAGAAGATCAGGTTGAAGGCCACCGGGCTCCTCCGTGCGACCCCTGGGCGCCCCCCTGGGATTTCGCGCCGGTTTAGCGCAAAGGCCGCAGCGCCGCCAGGGCGGCCGCGGCGGACCGCACGGCGGCGCCCTTGCGCGGGCCGGCCGATGGGTCTACGCATCCCGGCGTCATCAACCGACCCGGAGATCATCCTATGGCCAGACCCAAGATCGCCCTCATCGGCGCGGGGCAGATCGGCGGCACTCTCGCCCATCTCGCCGCGATCAAGGAACTCGGCGACGTCGTCCTGTTCGACATCGCCGAAGGCACGCCGCAGGGCAAGGCGCTCGACATCGCGCAATCCGGCCCGATCGAAGGGTTCGACGCCAGCCTGAAGGGCGCCAACGACTATGCCGATATCGCCGGCGCCGATGTCTGCATCGTCACCGCGGGCGTGCCGCGCAAGCCGGGGATGAGCCGCGACGACCTGCTGGGGATCAACCTCAAGGTCATGAAGGCGGTGGGCGAAGGGCTGAAGGCGCACGCGCCGAACGCCTTCGTGATCTGCATCACCAACCCGCTTGACGCGATGGTCTGGGCGCTGCGCGAATTCTCCGGCCTGCCGCATCACATGGTGGTGGGCATGGCGGGCGTGCTGGACGCCGGCCGGTTCCGCCACTTCCTGTCGCTGGAATTCAACGTCTCGATGAAGGACGTCACCGCCTTCGTGCTGGGCGGCCATGGCGACACGATGGTGCCGCTGGTCCGCTATTCGACGGTGGCCGGCATCCCGCTGCCCGACCTGGTCGCGATGGGCTGGACCACGCAGGAGAAGCTCGACTCGATCGTCCAGCGCACCCGCGACGGCGGCGCCGAGATCGTCGGCCTGCTGAAGACCGGCTCGGCCTTCTACGCTCCGGCGGCGAGTGCCATCGAAATGGCGGAAGCCTATCTGAAGGACCAGAAGCGCCTGCTGCCCTGCGCGGCCTATGTGAAGGGCGCGCTGGGGCTCGACGGGCTCTATGTCGGCGCCCCGGTGATCCTCGGCGCCGGCGGCGTCGAGCGGATCGTCGACATCAAGTTGAACGCCGAAGAGCAGGCGATGTTCCAGAAGTCGGTGGACGCGGTGAAGGGTCTCGTCTCCGCCTGCAAGGGGATCGAGCCGAGCCTCGGCTGAGCCGCTCCGCAGCGAAGCCGCGAAGCCCGGCCCCGGTCGGGCTTCGCACTGCCTGCTGTCTGCAGGAACTTCCGCGCGCCGCACGCGGGCCGCGATAGCCGCCGCCCGCCCCGCGCATTCCCCTGCCCCCGTTTCTGCTCCGAACGCCCGGCCCTTGAGCCTTGGCGCAGCGGCGCTCGGCCGTCGCGCGGAGCGGCTCCGAGTCGGCGGGCACGGCACGGGAACCACGGTGTGGGGGGCACGGCACGGGAACCACGGCGCGGGGGCGCGGCGCGGACCGCTTCGCGGCCACGGAATCTCGGCGGAACCGCTTTGTGATCACACATTTTCTAGCCGTGATCACAAAATTCGCTTTTTTCGCGCGAAACCCCGCCGTCGCGCCGATTTGCGTTTATGGGCCGGTCATCTTGTGCCAATAGCCTGCCCGCGACAGAGCCGCGAACGCAAGCTACGGGACAGTTTCATGAACATCCACGAATATCAGGCGAAGGCGCTCCTTCGCAGCTACGGCGCCCCGGTATCGGATGGCCGCGTTGTGCTGCGGGCGGACGAGGCGAAAACGGCGGCCTCGGCGCTCGAGGGCCCGCTTTGGGTGGTGAAGGCGCAGATCCACGCCGGCGGCCGCGGCAAGGGCCACTTCAAGGAGGCCGAGGCCGGCGAGAAGGGTGGCGTCCGGCTGGCCCGCTCGGTCGAAGAAGCAGCCGAGATGGCGCATCAGATGCTGGGCCGCACGCTGGTCACCCATCAGACCGGCCCGGCCGGCAAGCAGGTGAACCGGATCTACATCGAGGACGGCTCGGACATCGCCAAGGAATTCTACCTGGCGCTGCTGATCGACCGGAACACTTCGCGGATCTCGATCGTCGCCTCGACCGAGGGCGGCATGGACATCGAAGAGGTCGCCGCCAAGACGCCGGAGAAGATCCTGTCCTTCTCGATCGACCCGGCCACCGGCTACCAGGGCTTCCACGGCCGCCGCGTCGCCTTCGCGCTGGGGCTGACCGGCAAGACGGTCGGCAAATGCGTCGACCTGGTGGGCAAGCTCTACACGCTCTTCGTCGAGAAGGACGCGGAGATGGTCGAGATCAATCCGCTGATCCTGATGCCCTCGGGCGATCTGAAATGCCTCGACGCCAAGGTGGGCTTCGACAACAACGCGCTGTTCCGCCACGCCGACATCCTGGCGCTGCGCGACGAGACGGAGGAGGATCCGAAGGAACTCGCCGCCTCGAAGTTCGACCTGAACTACATCGCGCTCGACGGCGAGATCGGCTGCATGGTCAACGGCGCCGGCCTCGCCATGGCGACGATGGACATCATCAAGCTCTACGGCGCCGAGCCGGCCAACTTCCTCGACGTCGGCGGCGGCGCGACCAAGGAGAAGGTGACGGAAGCCTTCAAGATCATCACCTCGGACCCGAACGTGAAGGGCATCCTGGTGAACATCTTCGGCGGGATCATGCGCTGCGACATCATCGCGGAAGGCGTGCTGGCGGCGGTGAAGGAGGTCGGGCTGAAGGTGCCGCTGGTGGTGCGCCTGGAAGGCACCAACGTCGAGCTCGGCAAAGACATCATCAAGAATTCCGGCCTGAACGTGATCGCCGCCGACAACCTGTCGGACGCCGCGCAGAAGATCGTCAAGGCGGTGAAGGGGTAAGGGCATGGCCATTCTCGTCAACGAAAACACCAAGGTGATCTGCCAGGGCTTCACCGGCTCGCAGGGCACTTTCCATTCCGAACAGGCCATCGCCTACGGCACGAAGATGGTCGGCGGCGTCACGCCTGGAAAGGGCGGCAGCGAGCATCTCGGCCTGCCGGTCTTCAACTCGGTGCACGAGGCCAAGGCGGCGACCGCAGCCAATGCCAGCGTGATCTACGTCCCCCCGCCCTATGCGGCCGACTCGATCCTGGAAGCGATCGACGCCGAGATGGAGCTGATCGTCTGCATCACCGAGGGCATCCCCGTCCTCGACATGATGAAGGTGAAGCGGGCGCTGTCGGGCTCGAAGTCGCGGCTGATCGGGCCGAACTGCCCCGGCGTCATCACCCCGGGCGCCTGCAAGATCGGCATCATGCCCGGTCACATTCACAAGCGCGGCAGCGTGGGGGTTGTGAGCCGGTCCGGCACGCTTACCTATGAGGCCGTGAAACAGACCTCCGACATGGGGCTCGGCCAATCGACGGCGGTGGGCATCGGCGGCGACCCGATCAAGGGCACCGAGCACCTGGAAGTGTTGGAGATGTTCCTGGCCGACCCGGAGACCACCTCGCTCATCATGATCGGCGAGATCGGCGGCTCGGCCGAGGAAGAGGCGGCGCAGTTCCTGAAGGACGAGGCCAAGCGCGGCCGCTCGAAGCCCTGCGCCGGCTTCATCGCCGGCCGCACCGCGCCGAAGGGCCGCCGGATGGGCCATGCCGGCGCCATCGTCGCCGGCGGCAAGGGCGACGCGGAATCGAAGATCGAGGCGATGCGGTCGGCCGGCATCGTCGTGGCCGACAGCCCGGCGACGCTGGGCGAGGCCGTCATGAAGGCGATCAAGGGGTAGAGCCAGGGCGATGCGGCCGGGCGCGGCACCAGGACGGGAACAGGGACGGCGGGGCCGATGGGCGCCTGCCGTGCTGGCCGGCGCCGTCGCCGCGCTTGCCGTCGGCGGGCCGGCAGCGGCGGAGCAGGACGCGCTGCACGACGTTCTGGCCGCCTGCCTGGCACCCGGCGCCAGCTATCCGGCCACCGCGCAGGCGATCGCCGGGATGGGCTGGCAGCAGGTCGTTCCACCGGAGCCGCCGAAGACCGCCCTGCTGCGGGCCATGCTCGACCGGGCCACCGGGGTGCTCGCCTTGGCCCAGCCGGCCGGCGCGCTGGCCATGAGCAATCCACAAGCGATGGCGCTGACGATCGG